>DATCCI010000542.1:0-8262 GCA_036511415.1 Acidimicrobiia bacterium | reverse complement strand
GCCGCCCTCGTTCCTGCGCGCCGCCGACGAGCAGCGGCGGCACGCGTAGGCCGCGCCGCACGAGCAACGCGCCGGCTCCGAGCGGACCACCGAGCTTGTGCGCGGTCACCGAACAGAGGTCGGCACCGAGCGCGGCGAAGTCGACCGCGACATGACCCGCGGCCGCGCACGCGTCGACGTGAACGAGCAGGCCCCGTTCGCGCAACGCGCCGCACACGTCGGCGACGGGTTGCACGGTGCCGACTTCGTGGTTCGCGAGTTGCACGCTGACGAGCGTCGTGTCGGCGCGCACCGCGTCGATGACTGCGTCTGCGTCGAAGCGCCCGAACCCATCGACGCCGACGACGGTTGTGTCGTTCGTCGTCCGCGCAGCCGCCTCCCGAACGCACGAATGCTCGACCGCCGTCGTGACGACGTGCCCGCGAGCACGGCGCAGCGCCCCGTCCACGGCAGTGTTGACGGCCTCGGTGCCGGACGACGTGAACACGATCTCGCGCGGCCGGGCGCCGAAGAACGACGCCACTTGCTCGCGAGCGGTCTCCAGCGCGACCCGGGTCGCGCGCCCTTCCGAGTGCAGGCGTCCGGGATCGCCGAACGACGACTCGAGGTACGGCCGCATCGCGGCGTAGGCCGCGTCGCGCAACGGCGAGGTGGAGGCGTGATCGAGGTACGCGCGCGCCGCCGCCACGACGAGTCGCTCAGACGCGGGTGACGCAGTGCTGGTCGCCGTCGGGGCGACTCTCGGTGAGCCGAGGTTGCGTCTCGCCGTAAAGACCTTCGAGCATGCCGCGGACCATGCCGGTGTCGACCGCGCAGAGCACGTGCGGCCATCTCTGCGCGGCCTCCCCGAACGGGCAGTGCTCGGAAACGAGTGTGAGCAGGTTGCCGCGGGCCTCGGCGTGCGCCGCGAATCCATGGGCGGTCAGTGCCTCGGCCACCGATGCGACGGCGGCTTTCACCGAGCGATGGCCCTCGGTGGGCTCCATGCGCGCCGCGACCGAGCGGCCGTAGTCGTACCCGACCTCCTCGGCCAGCGTCCGGGCCTCGTCGACCGGCAGGCGTTCCAATGCCCGGGCGAGCAGCGTCGCGAGCAGGTCGTCGCGCTTGGGCGGGAACGACAGATGGGTGTCGCTCGCGGACGCGCGGTAACACTTCGACGGTCTGCCGGCCGAGACGTGCCGCTCGAGCTCGACGTCGAGGTAGCCGCCGGCCGCGAGCTTCTCGAGATGGTGGCGGGCGACGTTGGGATGCAGCTCGAAGTGCTCGGCTACCTCGGCCGCCTTCGCCCCGTCGGCGGACGAGCGCACGAAGAGGTAGATCTCACGGCGGGTCGGGTCGCCGAAGGCGCTCGTGACCGCGGCCACCGCGGCGCCGAACTCGTCCGCGGTGAGATCTTCGTTGGCCACGCTGGGTATTGTACCTACGTCCGTAGTGGAAATTCCCGGGAGGCCCAGCCATGCCCAGCGAGGTGCAGTCCGGGGCCCCCACCGAGGCCCAGGTGCTCGAAGCCCTCCGCCCGGTCGAGGACCCCGAGATCCACCGCTCGATCGTCGAGCTGAACATGGTGCGGGGCATCCGGATCGACGCCGGGAACGTCGAAGTGACGGTCGCGTTGACCGTCGCCGGCTGCCCGATGCGGGCCGAGATCATCCGCCTCGTCACCGACGCGGTCGCGCCGCTCGCGGGTGTCGCGCACGTCGACGTCGACCTCGGCGTCATGTCCGACGAGGAGCGCGCCGCCCTCTCGCAGCAGCTCCAGGGCGGGCACGCGCCCGGCAGCGACGGCCAGGAGCATCGGACCAACCCCTTCACCGATTCCAACACGCGCGTGCTCGCGATCTCCTCGGGCAAGGGCGGGGTCGGGAAGTCGTCGGTGACGACGAACCTCGCGGTGGCGCTGGCCCAGCGGGGTCGCAAGGTCGCCGCCGTCGACGCCGACGTCTGGGGTTTCTCGATGCCCCGCATGCTCGGGATCGACCGTCCACCGACGGTGATCGACGACGTCATCGTGCCGCCGGACGCCAATGGAGTGACGCTGATCTCGATGGGGTTCTTCGCGCGCGAGGACCAGCCCGTGGTCTGGCGCGGCCCGATGCTGCACAAGGCGCTCGAGCAGTTCCTCACCGACGTCCACTGGGGTGAGCCCGACTACCTGATCGTCGACATGCCGCCGGGTACGGGCGACATCGCACTGTCGATGGCGCAGTTCCTTCCGCGTGCGGAAGTCATCATCGTCACGACGCCACAGCCGGCCGCGCAGAAGGTCGCGCAGCGCGCCGCGTACATGGCGCGCAAGGTCAACCTCTCCGTCGTCGGCGTCATCGAGAACATGTCGTGGTTCGAGTGCGACCACGGCACGGAGTACCGCCTGTTCGGCGAGGGCGGCGGCCAGGAGCTCGCCGATCAGCTCGAAGTGCCACTGCTCGGGCAGATTCCCCTCGTTCCGGAGCTTCGCGCCGGGTCCGACAACGGCGAGCCCATCGTCGTCACCAATCCGACCGACCCCGCCTCGCGGGCATTCGGTGCGATGGCCGAGCGGCTCGACGTGGAGATGGCACCCAAGCGCATCTACCGAACCCAGCTCAAGATCGTCTGACGGCTAGGGTCCAGCGCATGGAAGTACGGATCGGCGTGGTGTACACGGCCCGCGAGCTCACCGTCGAGACCGACGACTCGGTCGACGGAGTGACGGCAGCGATAGAGGGCGCGATGTCGAAGGGCGACTCGTTGTTGTGGCTCACCGACACGAAGGGCCGACGCATCGGAGTGCCGGTCGACAAGATCGCCTACGTCGAGGTCGCGGCCGACGCGGGTGGTCGCAAGGTCGGCTTCGGCGCGAGCTAGTACGCACGCCGTCGTGAACGGGCCCGCGCCCGAGCTGCTCGACCGACGACTGCTCTTCTTCACGGGCAAAGGCGGGGTCGGCAAGACGACGATGGCCGCGGCCACCGCGCTCCTCGCGGCGAGCATCGGCAAGCGCGTCCTGCTCGTCGAGGTCGATGCGAAGGGCGACATCCCCGCGCATTTCGAGCACTCGCCGGTCGGCTTCACCCCGCGCGAGATCTATCCCGGCGTGCTCGCGATGGCGATGGACACCGAAGCCTCGTTGCAGGAGTACCTCCGCCTCAACCTCCGGGTACCGGTGATCGGACGGATCGGGCCACTGGCGCGCGTCCTCGACTTCGTCGCGACTGCGGCTCCCGGCGTGAAGGAGATCCTCACGATCGGCAAGATCGTCTGGGAGACGCGCGAGGCGATCGAAGGGCGAGCCGACTTCGACCTCGTCGTGGTCGACGCGGCCGCGACCGGACACATCGTCGCCCAGCTGGGCGCGGCCGACGCCATCCGCGAGCTGGTCGACGTCGGACCTCTGCGCAACCAGACCCAGTGGCTGTCCGAGCTGCTCGCCGACCCCTCCGTCACCGCGGTCAACGTCGTCACCACGCCCGAGGAGATGCCCGTCGCGGAGACGATCGAACTGGTCGACCGCATCCGGCGCGAGGTCAAGGTGCCGCTCGGAACCGTCGTCGTCAACCGGGTGCTCCCCGAGCTGTTCACCCGGGCCGACGAGGAGACCTTCGATACGTTGCGCACGCCCGGGCCGCGCGAGCTGCTCACCTCTCGGGTCGGGCCCGGCGCGACCGATGTTCTCGACGCGGCGCGGCTCGCGGTCTCCTTGCGCCGCACCGGCGCGACCCATCTCGAGCTCCTTCGACAGTCGGTCGACCTGCCGCTCCTGTACGTGCCGTATCTCTTCGTGCGGGCGCACGGTCTGCGGGTGACGCGCATGGTGGCCGACGCATTGGCCGCGGAGTTGGGACTGTGAACGCGCGTCGATCCGCCTCCGACGCACCCGTGACCCTCGAACAGCTGCTCGCCGCCAAGGAGATCGTCGTCTTCTGCGGTTCGGGCGGCGTCGGGAAGACGTCGGTCGCGGCGGCGGCCGCGCTCGGCGCGACCGTTCACCTCGGAGGCAAGGTGCTCGTGCTCACGATCGATCCTGCGCGGCGCCTCGCGACCGCGCTCGGCCTCGAGGGACTCGGCAATCGCGCCATCCGCGTCGCGCCCGAGGTCCTGAAGGCCGCGGGGATCGAGGCACGCGGCGAGCTCTGGGCGGCGATGCTCGACACGAAGCAGTCGTGGGACGATCTCGTGCTGCGGCACGCGCCCGACGAGGAGACGGCCTATCGCATTCTCGAGAACCGGCTGTACACCAATTTGACTGCGAGGTTCGTGCAGAGTCACGACTACATCGCGATGGAGCGCCTGTTCGAGATCCACGCCAGCGGCGAGTACGACCTCATCGTGATCGACACACCCCCCACCCGCAACGCGATCGACTTTCTCGACGCGCCGGCGCGAATGGCCGATTTCTTCGGCAGCCGGCTCCTGCGTTGGCTGACCCTGCCGTACCGAGTCGGCGGTAAGCGCGGCACGCGCGTGCTGAACATCGCGAGCCGGCCGTTCTACCAGATGGCCGACCGAGTCCTCGGCAGTCAGTTCCTCCAGGACATCGCCGAATTCTTCCTGAACTTCCAGTCGATGTACTCCGGCTTCGTCACACGGGCGCGCGCCGTCGAGCGCCTCCTTCACGACAAACGCACGACGTTCGCAGTGGTGACGACCCTCGAGGCGGCGCCGCTGCACGAGGCCGAGCGCTTCTGCGCGACTCTCGTCGCGCGCGACTTCCATCTGGGCGCCCTCGTGCTCAACAAGACCCTCCCGGACTCGCTACGCGACCCCGCCGGAGCCGCGGCCGCGGGCGCCTGTGTCGACGACGCCGGCCCCCTCGCCGACGCGCTCCTCGATCCGACCGATCCCGCGCTCGCAGATCGTGAGCGAACCGCGCGCGTGCTGCGCACCGTGGGCGAGTCGTACCGGAACTTCTCGGTCGTGGCGATGCGGGAGGCAGAGCTGCGCGCGGAGCTCGCGCGCGTTCCCGATGTCGTCGCACGGGTGCCGACCTTCGCCGACGACATCAGCGACGTCGACGGTCTCGATGCCATCAGTCGCTATCTGTTCAACGGCGACGGAACGTGAGCACCCTCGAGGAGCTCGCGCTGGCGCGCACCGCGCTGTCGGGCGGCGATCTCGTGCACATGGAACGTCTGGTCTCCTCGTGGCGTCACCTCGCCGACCTCTCGTTCGCCGACCTGTTGCTGCTCGCGCCGATCACCGGAGAGGAGGGCCACCGTTTCGTCGTGCTCGCCCAGGTCCGCCCGGTCACCGGGCAGACCAACTACCCGCAAGATCTCGTCGGCACCGTCGTCGACGAAGTCGAGCGGCCGTTGTACGCCCGGTGCTGGCGGTCGGCCGACATCGTCCGCGGCGACACCTCCGCACTCGGCTCGAAGGACCGGGTGCGGGTGCAGGTGATACCCGTCCGGCGAGACGAGCGGCTCATCGGGCTCGTCACGCGCGAGGAGTCGATGACACTTGCGCGCCGTTCGGGAGAGCTCGAACGCACGTACTTCGACGTGTTCGATCGATTCGCGCGCATGATCGCCGACGGAACGTTCCCCTTCGACGTCGACGAGGTCGAGATGGAGAGCGCGCCGCGTGTCGGCGACGGTGTCATCGTGATCGATGCCGAGACCCGAGTGAAGTTCGCGAGCCCGAACGCGGTGAGCTCGCTGCACCGCATGGGTATTCACGCCTACGCCCAGTCGCAACAGCTGATCGACGTCGGCTTCGACGACACGGCCGCGCGCAGCGCCATGCTCTTGTCGCTTCCGGTCGCCGAGGAGATCGAGGGCGACGACGTATCAGTGCTCGTGCGCGTACTACCGCTGGTCGACCAGAATCAGCCCGCCGGCGCGCTCGTCCTGCTGAGAGACGTCAGTGATCTCCGCCGGCGCGATCGCCTGCTGCTCTCGAAAGACGCGACGATCCGTGAGATCCACCACCGCGTGAAGAACAACCTCCAGACGATCGCTTCACTCCTGCGGCTCCAAGGCCGGCGGTTGCAATCGCCCGAGGCGCGCGCCGCGCTCGCGGAGTCGGAGCGGCGTATCCGCTCGATCGCGATCGTGCACGAGACCCTGTCGCGCGAGGCCGGCGACGTCGTGTCGCTCAACGAGATCGTCCGGCCCCTCGCGCGCCTCGTCGAGGAGACGACGTCGACGCCCGAGCACACCATCCGGATCAAGGTGGAAGGGGACGCGGGCGAGCTGCCCGGTGAGGTCGCCACGCCGCTCGCGGTCGTCCTCAACGAGCTGATGCAGAATGCGGTCGACCATGCGTTCCCGGAAGGCGCGAGTGACGACGCGCTCGTACAAGTGAACCTCGGGCGGAGCGACGGTCACGTCGAGATCGAGGTACGCGACAACGGCGCGGGTCTGCCCGACCAGTTCACGCTCGAGGGGTCGCGCGGTCTCGGGTTGTCGATCGTGCAGGCCCTCGTGACGAGCGAACTTCAGGGTTCGATCGAGATGCACGACGACGGCGGCACCTCGGTGCTCGTGCGCGTGCCGGTCGAGATGCCCCGGGTCGACCTCTAGCCGAGGATCAGGCCGGCCGGGTGGCAGGCGCGGTTGCGGCGACGACGTCGAGGCCCTTACGGAGCCGGCGACGCTCTTCTTCCGTCGTGCCTCCCCAGACCCCGGCCTCCTGGTTCGTCGCGAGCGCGAACTCGAGGCATTGGTTCGTCACGGGACACTCGTCGCACACCTGCTTCGCGGCGTCGATCTGGTCGAGCGCGAGGCCGGTCGTCCCGATGGGGAAGAACAGCTCGGGGCTCGTGTCGCGACAAGACGCCCGGTCGCGCCAGTCCTCGGCGTCCCAATCGTGGGTTCGGATCCAGGTCAACGCCACTTTCGTCCCCCTTGCCGGGTCGCACAGCCGTGACGGCCACGCCAGTTGCTTGTGCGCCCGATCACAAATGTCCCCCACCTGCGTTTCTCCGCCGCGTTTGCAGGCTAGGGGGCAAACATTGCGGCGGCAAGGGGTTTGAGCAGGACTTTCGCGCGGTGGAGTGGAACGTGTTCCGGTCCGGACTGTTCGTAGGCTGCACCGCCATGGTCGTTCGTCCGCTCGTGCTGGGCCACCGAGGTGCGTCCCAGGCCCGACCGGAAAACACCCTTGGTGCGTTCTCGAAGGCGCGCGAGCTCGGCGCGGACGGGGTCGAGCTCGATGCCCGCAGGACGGCGGACGGCTCGATCGTGGTGCACCACGACCCGGCGGTCGACGGCTTCGGGCTGATCGTCGAACACGAGCTCAGCGCGCTGCGCGCCGCCCATCCCGAGATCCCGACGCTGGCCGAGGCGCTGGCCGAGTGCGCGGGAATGATCGTCAACGTCGAGATCAAATGCCTGCCGTGGGAGCCCGACGCCGACACTCCGGACCGGTTCGTCGTGGGCGCCGTCGCCGAGATCGTGCGGGCCGGGGCCGGGAAGGAGACGCCGGGCTCCGACTTCATCGTGTCCTCGTTCGACCTGGGCGCGGTCGACGCCTGCCGGGCGTTCGCGCCCGAGATCACGACGGGGTGGCTGACGAGCCGTCAAGGCATCGCGCCGGCCGCGGCGATCGCGGCCGAGCACGGTCACGGGTGGCTGAACCCCGATCGGGTCTCGGCGTTGCGCGCGTCGGTGGGGGAGATCCTCGACGCGCAGCGATCGGGGCTGCGGGTGAGCGTCTGGACCGTCGACGATCCGGAGGAGATCGCAACCCTCGCGGCAGCCGGCGTCGACGCGATCATCACCGACGTTCCCGACGTGGCTCTCGCAGTGCTCAGGGAACGACGACCGTGAGCGCATCGGGTTCGTACTCGATGTCGAGCTGCTCGGTGTCGCCGGCGTCGTCGCCGTCGACCTGATAGGCGAACGGTTCGCCGCTGCGGACGAGGAGCCGGTGCAGATCGTGGCGGCTTTCTACGCCCCGACGGTGAGCCAGGAACCGGCCCGACCGCATCGCCGACGCGGCCCCACCGAGGAGCGTCAAGCTGTCGACGCGGCAGAACGCCGTGAGCGCGAGCGGCCGGTCGAGGCCGGACTCGGGCGCGATCGCCAGGGGGATCCGCCCGAGATAGGTGTACGGGTCGGACTTGGAGACGATCGCGAACCGCGCGCCTTCGATCACCTCGCCGGTATCGAGCTCGAGGTCGATCCGGGTGCGCGTTGCGTCGCCGCGGAAGAAGACCTCGAACGCGGCTGCGATGTGCAGCGGGTGGGAGAAATGACGCTTCAGCTCACCGAAGCGTTCGACGCGCCGGATCACCGCCGCGTCGAAACCGATACCGGTGTTGAAGAGGAACGGCCGGCGATT
>DATCCI010000541.1:0-4856 GCA_036511415.1 Acidimicrobiia bacterium | reverse complement strand
CAACTGGCTGCACGCTCGCCACGTCGGGGGCGCTTTCATCCTCCGGATCGAGGACACCGATGTCGCGCGCTCGACACAGGAGTCGGTCGACCAGATTCAGCAGGTGCTCCGCTGGCTGGGGCTCGACTGGGACGAGGGCCCCTACCTCCAGAGCGCGCGGTTCGACGCGTACCTCGCGGCGGCCCGGCGCATGGTCGACGAGGGTCGTGCCTACGAGTGTTACTGCAGCGAGGACGAGGTCCGGGAGCGCAACGAGCAGGCGATGCGTGACGGCCGGCCACCGGGTTACGACGGACGTTGCCGCGATCTCGCCGCGTCCGACCGGGCCGCCCGCCGCTCCGAAGGGCGTCCGGCGTCGATCCGGTTCCGTACTCCCGACGACGGTTGCAGCAGGTTCGTGGACCTGATCCGCGGCGAGGTCGCGGTCGACTGGTCGACCATCTCCGATTTCGTGATCGTGCGGTCGAACGGCACTCCCGTGTTCTTCCTCGCCAACGCGGTCGACGATCTCGACATGGCGATCACGCACGTGTTGCGGGGCGAGGACCTCATCGACTCGACCCACCGCGTGCTGGCGCTGCGGCGGGCTCTCGGACACGACGATCAGCCCGTGTACGCCCATATGCCGCTCATCCTCGGTCCCGGCGGGGCGAAATTGTCGAAGCGCCACGGCGCCGTATCGGTGGAGGAGTACCGCGACGCGGGTTACCTCCCGGCCGCGCTCTTGAACTACCTCGCGTTGCTCGGATGGGGCCCGGAGGACGGCCGCGAGGTTCTGAGCATCGAGGAGCTCGTCGCCGAGTTCGAGCTCGAGCGGGTGATCAGCTCGTCCGCCACCTTCGACGCCAAGAAGCTCGAGTGGATGAACGGTGAGCACATCCGAGCGCTCCCGCGGCCGGAGCTGGTATCGGCCGTGTTGCCGTTCGCCCGCGCTCGCTATGGCGCCCGCCTCGACATCCCGCGGTTCGAGACGGCGGTCCGCCTGGCGCAGGTGCGCGCCACGACCCTCGTACAGATTGCCGACCAGATGGCGTTCCTCTTCACCCCGGACGACGAGCTCGAGATCGAGCCGGCGTCATGGGAGAAGCTGACAAGGGTCGAGGCCGCGGCAGACATCCTCGACGCCGTCGTCGACTTCGTCGCCAACTGCGACTGGACCGACGAGATCGATCCGCGTCCCGCCATCGAGGCGCTCGGGCTCAAGCCGGGCAAGGTCATGCACGTCCTGTACACCGCGATCGAAGGTCGCAGCCAAGGACTGCCGCTGTTCGACTCGATCAGCATGCTCGGCCGCGAGTCGGCGCTCCGCCGTCTCCGTGCTGCGCGCGCTCGCCTGTGAGACGGTGGATCAAGATCTCGTTGCGAATCGCGGCCTGCGTGTTCGTGGTCACGTTCGCGTATCTCTCGGTCGTGTTCGTGCAGGTGTGGTTGGCTGCGCGCCGAGATGACGCCCGACCGTCCGACGCGATCGTCGTCCTCGGTGCCGCGGAGTTCGACGGCCGGGCGTCGAAGATCCTCGCGGCCCGGCTCGACCACGCGATCGACCTGTATCACCGCGGCATCGCCCCGGTTGTCGTGGTGACGGGCGGGAAACAGCCCGGAGATCGCTTCACCGAGGCGAGCGTCGGTGCGAGCTATCTGCACGATCATCAGGTCCCCGAGCACGCGATCCTGCGCGAGACGACGGGGCGTTCGTCGTGGCAGTCGCTCGCCGCGGCGGCGCGCTTCTTGAAGGCGCGCAACCTCACGCGCGTCGTGCTCGTCTCGGATCCGTACCATTCGGCGCGGATCGAAGACGTTGGTCGCGACGTCGGGTTGAAGGCCGTGACCTCGCCGACCCGCACGAGTCCGATCAAGGGGACGGGCGAGTGGCGGCGATTCGTTACCGAAACGATCCGCGTCGGCGCGGGACGGATCTTCGGTTACGGACGGCTCGACCGGCACCGCCAGGTGGAGAAGCTCGTACCGGGACTCGCTACAATGTGTCCTCCGTTGCGGCGGCCGGGTCGGCGATTCGGTCGACGGCGTTACGGTCGTCGTCGCAACGGCGCCCATTCGGGGGTGGTGTAATCGGCAACACGACAGGTTCTGGCCCTGTTATTGGGGGTTCGAGTCCTCCCCCCCGAGCCCAGCCGGAGACTTGCCCCGTTCGTCTAGCGGCCCAGGACGCCAGGTTCTCATCCTGGTAACACGGGTTCAAATCCCGTACGGGGTGCCATGTGGCCCGAGCAATACCGCTCGGGCCACATTTCTTTTCTGGAAGCTTTCGCGGCGCGTGTGGTCACGCTGGGCGCGCATCACGACGACCTCGTGTGCGCACATATGCACGCGCCGACATCGACGCGACGTCACCGCGCGCGCTTCGTCGCGTCCGTCGCAAGCGACGCGACGTCGGTCACTGCGCGACTCGGATCTCGTTGTCGTGCACGATCAGCGTGCACGACAAACCGATGAGTGAAAGTGGATCGCGCGCGACAAAACTGCTGGTCACGATGTTGATGACGTCACCGCGACGCTCGCCCGACGTGATCGTGCACTCGAGCATGATGCCGTTGTCGCGTTGCTCCGCCCAGATGATGAACGCATCGTACGTACCATCGCCGAGCGCCGTCATGAGCGTGCTATCGCGTCGACACGCGTGATCGCAGAGCGAACCGGATGCGCGTGTCCGCGCATCCGACGATTTTGACACGAGTCGCGCAACGAGTGGTGGATGCCACGCGCGTTCCGTGAGAAATGCTTGACGTAGCTGTGTGAATACGTTCTCATAACACGAACACACACGCGGTGCGTGGAGGTTTACGTGAACAAGGGCGAGCTCGTCGACGCGATCGCGAACGACGCGAACATCAGCAAGACGGATGCCGAAAGCGCGCTCAACGCGTTCATCAACTCGGTGCAGTCGGCGATCTCGTCGGGCGAGAAAGTGACGCTTCCTGGCTTCGGGACGTTCTCGCCTGCGCTGCGTAAGGCGCGCACAGGTATGGATCCGCGCACGCGTGAGCCGGTGCAGATCCCCGAGCGCAAGAGCGCCAAGTTCTCCGTGGGCTCGAAGTTCAAGGCCCAGGTACAAGGATCCTGATCGCGTAGGGCGTGGGGTCGCACTCCCTCGCGCACCGAGTTACCTATGAAGTTCGAACTTCCCCGAGTGAGAGCTCTCAGGAAAGGTGGTGACCGTGCCTCCGGCTAAAAAGGCAACGAAGAGAAGGGCTGCCAAGAAGGCTCCGGCCAAGCGCAAGGCCGTGAAGAAGGCGCCCGCGAAGCGGAAAGCAGCAAAGAAGCGGACCGCGAAGAGAAAAGCACCGGCCAAGCGCAAAGCGGCCAAGAAGACCGTCAAGCGCAAGGCGGCCAAGAAGACCGTCAAGCGCAAGGCGGCCAAGAAGCGCAAGGCTCCGGCCAAGCGCAAGGCGGCGAAGAAGAAGGCTCCGGCCAAGAAGCGTCGCAAGGCCACCAAGAAGGCCACGAAGAAGGCGCCGGCGAAGCGTGCGGTACGTCGCACGACGCGCAAGCGCACAACGAAGAAGAAATAGCTTCGCTTCCGAAGTTGTCGAAGAAGGGCCCGGGCAACCGGGTCCTTTCTTCGCGTCGGGGACGCGATGGCTTCCTAGAGGTTGCCGATGCGGGCGAACGATTCGGCAGCGCGTAGCCCGGCCCGGAGCGCGGCGGCTCGGGTCTCGGCGTGGATCTTCTCCGCGAACGCGGCGCGCTCGTCGTCGGGGCGTTCGTCGATCGCCATCGTGGAGCGCCACTGACTCCGATGCGCGAGCAACGCCTCGATCTTGCGATCGACGTAGCCGTCGACGTTCTCGACGTGATCGACGCGGCCCGGCTCGAAGCACAGCAAGGACGCCGGGCGATGCGGAGCCACTCCTTGGTCGGGGAAGAAGTGCGGGTCGCGCGCGGCGACGATGCCCGAGGTGACGAGCAGTCCGGCGTGGTGATGGTCGGGATGGATCCGGTAGGGCTGCCACGGATCGTGTCCGAGCACGACGTCGGGGCGAGCCTGACGGATCACGCGACACACGGCGGCGCGCGGTGCGACGGAGCTGTCGAGCTCGCCGTCGACGTAGCGCAGGAACACGACATCGACGGCTCCGAGGACGGCGGCGGCGTCACGCTGCTCGTCCTCGCGCTTCGCGATGAGCGCGGCGAGGTCGGCGGTACCGTCCCAGGTGCCCTTGGAGCCGTCGGTGCAGATGCACATGGTCACCTGCGTGCCGGCGGCCGCCCATTTCGCGAGCGTCGCGCCACAGCCGAATTCGATGTCGTCGGCGTGGGCGCCGATCGCAAGGGCCCGCCGCGGGATCGGGAGGTTGACGGCAACTGTCATTGGGCGGGTGTCATTGCGCGGACGTGCGCCGGAGCGTTTCCAGCGCGTCGAGGTCGGCAGGGGTGTCGACGTCGAACCCCAACGCCGCGTCGCGCAGGATCCGAACGGTGAGCGATCGGCGGCGCGCCTCCTCGGCGTGGCGGGCGGCGGAATCGGGCCCGTACGCGAACGTGAACGGTGAAGCCGACGGGAGCGACAGCACCGGGGTGCCGTCGTTGCGATGGTCCGGAACGATGACCGCGACGGCCGCGGAGCCGTCGCCGACGACGGCGTCGAGCGTGCGGGCGAGCGGGAGATCGGCGTGGACGACGGCATAGCGCGACAGCGAGCGGCCGATCGCCCAGGAGCGGCCGGCCGCGGCGGCGCGGTCGAGCGAGCCGGGGTCGTCGAGTACGTCGAGCTCGCGGTCTCGGGCCCACGCAACGACCTCGGGCGCACTCGAGACGACCAGCACCGCGCGCGTGCCGGCGGCGTTCACGACGCATTCCGCCATCGACCGCGCGAGCGTCTCACGTTCGTGCTCGGA
>DATCCI010000540.1:0-4415 GCA_036511415.1 Acidimicrobiia bacterium | reverse complement strand
GGATCGGCGCCCAGACGAACATCGTGCCCTTGGGTTTGTCGATGTGCCACCCGAGCCGGTCGAGACCGTCGATCAACGCGTCGCGTCGACCGCGATAGATCTCGTTTACCTCCTTCGGGAAGTCGGGCGCCTCGTTCATGGCGACGGTCGCGGCGATTTGAATCGGCTGGAACGAGCCGTAGTCGAGGTACGACTTGAGCTTGGCCAAGGCGGCCACGATCTCCGCGTTGCCCACGAGGAAGCCCATCCGCCAACCGGCCATCGAGAACGACTTCGTCAGCGTGTAGAGCTCGACCGCGACGTCGCGCGCGCCTGGTACCTGCAGGATCGACGGGGGCTCGTACCCGTCGAACCCGAGGTCGGCGTAGGCGAAGTCGTGCACGACGACGATCTCACGCTCGCGCGCGAACTGCACGAGCTGGGTCATGAACTCGAGGTCGACGCACGCGGTCGTGGGGTTGTGCGGGAACGAGGTGACGATCACCCGCGGTCGCGGCCACGCCTGCTCGTACGCTCCGCGCATGTTCTCGAAGAAGTTCTGACCCGGACCCATGCGCACGTAGTGCACGCCCGCACCCGCGAGGATCGGCCCCCAGATGTGGATCGGGTACGACGGCGACGGCACGAGCGCGGTGTCGCCCGGTCCGACCAGCGCGAGCATGAGGTGCGAGAACCCTTCCTTGGCACCGATCGTGGAACACACCTCGGTCTCGAAGTTCAGCGTGACGCCGAACTTCCGCTCGTACAGCGCGGCGACCGCCTCGCGGAGCTTGGGAATGCCCTTGCTCGTCGAGTAGCGGTGATTGCGCGGATTGCGCACCGCCTCGATGAGCTTGTCGACCGCAATGGCCGGCGACGGGAGGTCGGGGTTGCCGAACGCGAGGTCGACGACATCTTCGCCTGCTCGCCGGAGCTGCATCTTCAGCGCATCGATCTGCGCGAAGGCATACGGCGGCAGAGCGTGGATGCGTCGGAATTCCATGAGCCAATGATAACGACGCGGGCCCGGCATCCCGGGCCGCCGGATAGCTTGACGCCGTGTCCCCTCCGTTTCCTTCCAAGCCGATGGCCGTGCTCCTCGACGTCGGCGGCGTCTTCTTCGTGCCCGAGCACGACCGCATCCTGGGAGCGTTCGGGCGCGCCGGGCTCACTCCTTCCGCGGAGATCCTCGACCGCGCGCACTACGCGGGTGCGGCCGCATTCCCGTTCGACGACGAGCAGCCCGACTGGCAGAAGAAGTGGCGCGCCTACCTCGACGGTTACATGACCGAATGCGGCACACCCGACGACCGGCGCGAGGAGGTGCACGAGCATCTCGACAGCGAGTTCGCCGATGCCGCGCTGTGGTTGCGGGAGCTCCCCGGCGCCCGCGCGGGGCTGCGCGCGCTGGCCGACACCGGCATCCGACTCGGCATCATCTCCAACGCCGACGGCCTGATCGGCCAGCGTCTCGCCGAAGCCGAGATGCTGCAGGTCGGCCCGGGTGTCGGCGTGCCGGTCGAATGCGTGATCGACTCCGGCGCGGTCGGCGTGAGCAAACCCGACCCCCGGATCTTCCGGCTCGCGCTCGACGCGATGGCAATCGACGCCGCCGACGCGTGGTACGTGGGCGACATGCCGGGTATCGACGTGATCGGCGCACGCGCCGCCGGGCTGCACCCGGTACTGATGGATCCCTACGAGTTCCACCTCGAGGCCGACTACGGGCGCGTCTCGTCGCTGACCGAGCTCGCGGGCGTGCTCCGCGCCGCGGCCTAGCTGTGTTGCCCGGCGAGGTTGTCGCCGTCGGCGTAGAGATCCGAGGCCGGGCGTCGCCACGACAGGTTGTCGACCGCCGAGGGGGTTCAGTGCAAGAGACCGCGAACCTGGCGCGCGATCTCGAGGTCCTCCCGTGCGGTCACGACGAACGTGCGGATCGCTGCGCCGCCGAGGGTGATCTCACCGTCGTCGGTGGTCCGGACATTCGTAGCGGGATCGAGCTCCAGACCGCACGCGGCACGCACCTCGGGCGCGTGCTCCCCCACTCCGCCGGTGAAGGCGAACGCGTCGACGCGTTCGAGGCAGGCCCGCATCGCGCCGAGCTCGCGGCGCAGGCCATGCATATAGACGTCGAACGCGAGCACCGCGTCCGTGTCGCCGCGACCGCTCCGATCGATCACCTCGCGCATGTCGGGAGTACCGGCGAGACCGAGCAGACCGCTGCCGCCTTCCAGACCGTCGAACACCTCCTGCGGTGAGAGCGCACCCGACTGGATGAGCCACAGCACGAGCCCGGGGTCGATCGAGCCCGCGCGCGTCGCCATGACGAGACCCTCGAGCGGCGTGAAGCCCATCGTCGTGTCGACGGAGCGGCCACCCCGCACCGCGCAGAGCGACGCCCCCGCGCCGAGATGGCACGTGACGAGCCGGAGGTCGTCGACCGCACCGCCCGCGAGCTCGGCGACGCGACGCGACGCGTACGAATGCGAAAGACCGTGAAAGCCGTAGCGACGCAGCGGCCATCGCTCGCGCCACGCCGCCGGCAGTGCGTAGACGTGCGCGGCCGGCGGCAGCGTCGTGTGGAACGCGGTGTCGAAACACGCAACGTGGGTCGCGCCCGGGAGGACACGTCGCGCGGCACCGATCGCGCCGATCGCACGCGGTTGGTGCAGGGGCGCGAGGGCCACCAGCTCACCCAGTTGCGCGAGCACGGCGTCGTCGACGACGGCAGGGCCGGTGAAGGCGAGTCCGCCGTGCACGACGCGATGACCCACGGCGTCGATCGCGCCGGCCCCGGCCGCGAACTCACCGATCGGCCGATCGTCTCCGTCCCATCGCGCGAGGGTGCGCTCGGCGATGAGCGCGTCGCCCTCGTCGAGCGCCGACAGCTTGAGTGAGCTCGAACCGGCGTTGACGACCAGCAACCTCACGAGCGGGCGGTCCACTTCCAGTTCTGCACCTCGGGGAGATCCTCGCCGAAGGCGCGCGTGAAGTGTTGGTGACGCGTGCGCTCGTCGACCATGTGTTGGCGAACGTGCGCGGCGCGTGTCCCGAGGCCCGGCACGCGATCGATCACGTCCATCACGAGATGGAATCGATCCATGTCGTTGCGCACGAGCATGTCGAACGGCGTCGTGACGGTGCCCTCTTCCTTGTAGCCCCGCACGTGGAGGTGCGCGGCGCCGGCGCGCCGGTACGCCAGGCGATGGATGAGCCACGGATAGCCGTGGTACGCGAAGATCACGGGCTTGTCGACGGTGAAGAGCGCGTCGTAGTCGCGATCGGAGAGACCGTGCGGGTGCTCGGTGTCGGGTTCCAGCCGCATGAGATCGACCACGTTCACGACCCGCACTTTGAGGTCGGGGACATGCTCTCGGATCAATGTCACGGCCGCGAGCGTCTCGAGCGTCGGAACGTCGCCCGCGCAGGCCATGACCACGTCGGGCTCGCCCCCGTCGTCGTTGGATGCCCAGTCCCAGATGCCGATCCCGCGCGTGCAGTGGAGCACGGCGTCCTCCATCGACAACCAGCTCGGTTCCGGTTGCTTGCCGGCGACGATCACGTTCACGTAGTCGCGAGTGCGCAGGCAGTGGTCGACGACCGACAGCAGGGTGTTCGCGTCGGGCGGCAGGTACACGCGCACGACCTCGGCCTTCTTGTTGACGACGAGATCGATGAAGCCTGGATCCCGATGCGTGAAGCCGTTGTGGTCCTGACGCCACACATGGGAGGTCAGTAGGTAGTTCAACGACGGGACCGGCCGCCGCCACGACAACGTACGCGCGACCTTCAGCCACTTCGCGTGCTGGTTGAACATCGAATCGACGATGTGCGCGAACGCCTCGTAACACGAGAACAGACCGTGGCGGCCGGTCAGGAGGTAGCCCTCGAGCCAGCCCTGGCACGTCGTCTCGCTCAGGATCTCCATCACGCGCCCGTCCGTCGCGAGGAAGACGTCGACCGGGAGTATGTCGGCCTCCCAGGTCTTGCCGGTCGCCTCGTAGACGGTGTCGAGCCGGTTCGAAGCCGTCTCGTCGGGTCCGAACATCCGGAAGTCGCGCGTGTCGGCGTTCAGCCGGAAGACGTCGCGCAAGTATCCGCCGAGCACGCGCGTCGACTCCGCGGTCTGCGCGCCGGGCGCGGCGACCGCGACCGCGTGGTCGCGCATGTCGGGCAGGCGCAGGTCGCGCGTGACGAGACCGCCGTTCGCGTGCGGGTTCGCGCCCATACGCCTGTCCCCCACCGGCAGCCAGTCGACCATCTCCGGGCGCGGTCGGCCCTCGTCGTCGAACAGCTCGTCGATGCGGTACGAACGCATCCAGGCCTCGAGTTGCGCCAGGCGCTCGGGCTTCTCCCGAACCTCCGCCAGCGGCACCTGGTGCGCGCGCCAGGTGCCCTCGACCGGCAGGCCGTCGACCACCTTCGGACCCGTCCAC
>DATCCI010000539.1:0-3375 GCA_036511415.1 Acidimicrobiia bacterium | reverse complement strand
CGTTCGTCGGGCTCGACCCGCTCCTCGCCGTCAGCGTCGTGAACGGCGGCCATCCCGATGCGCTCGTCGCGCTCGGCGTGCTCGCCGGCCTGTTGCTCGCGATCGAGCGAAGGCCGGTCGCGGCCGGCGTCGCGTTCGCGTTCGCGGCCTCCGTCAACTTCACCGCGCTCGTCGGGGCCGCGGTCCTGTGCGTCTGGGCGTACCGCCGCTGGAGCCGCCCCGAGGTCGCGAAGTTCGCCGCGATCGTCGCGGGCTTCGGCGCGCTGCCGTATCTGCTCGTATCAGGTTGGCTCCAGAACGCGCATGTGCACTCCGGCCTGATCAGCCGGCAGTCGATCTGGAGCGCGATCGGCAGCTTCGTGAGCAGCGCCGACCTGCTGCGCACACTCGCGTCGAACGGCACCACGATCATCGCCGGCGCGTTGCTGGCCGTGATCGCGATCCGGCACACTTCGCGCGGAACCCCCGAGCTCGCGGTCGCGGCCGGGCTCGCTTCGTTCCTGGTCGCCAGCTCATGGGTCATGCCGTGGTACGCGTTCACGGCGCTTCCGTTGCTCGCGCTGCGCCGCCCCAACCTGCTGACCTGGACGGTCGCGGTCTACTCCTCGCTGGTGCTGTTGGGCGAGCAGTACCCGTCGCTGTCGGCGTCGACGATCGGTTCGATCGGACACATGTTCTTGCAGAACGTGCTCCCGGTCACCGCGCTGGTCTGTTGCGTGATCGTGGTCGTCTTCCGTCCGCGCGGCGTTCTCGCCGGCGACCTCGGTGAAGCGCCGGTCGACGCGACGGTTACGGCCGCACCAAGGCTTGCAGCATCGGCGTGAACTTCTGCTGCGTTTCGACCCACTCGGCGTCGGGGTCGGAGCCGGCAACGATCCCCGCGCCCGCGTATATCACCGCGTGCGTACCGTCGACCTCGCCTCCGCGCAGTGCGACGACGAACTCTCCGTCGCCATGGCGGTCGATCCACCCACACGGACCCGCATAGCGTCCCCGCGCGACGTGTTCCGTCGCCGCGATCGCGTCGAGCGCGACCTCGCGTGGCGTGCCCGCGACGGCGGGAGTGGGATGCAGCGCGGCGACGAGGTCGGCGATCGACGTCGTCGCGGCGTCGACGCGCGCGGTGACGATGGTCGCGAGATGGGTCACGTCCGCGAGCTCGAGTGGCGACGGCCCATCGGCGCGCAGGTCGGAGCAGTAGGTGTCCAGGCCTCTCACCACCGCGTCGACGACGAGCCCGTGCTCGTGCGCGTCCTTCGCCGAGCGCACGAGCGCGGCCGTCTCGACGTTCGTTCCCGCGAGGGGGCGCGACGTCACGGTCGCGCCGACCTTGCGCAACAGCAACTCGGGACTCGCGCCGAGGAAGCCGCGGTCGGCGTAGACGATGCAGCCGGGTTGTGAACGCCGGAGGTATGCCAGCACCGCGGGAACGTCGAAGGGGTGGTCGGCGTCGATTCGGACCGCGCGCGCGAGCACGATCTTCTCGAGCCGTCCTCGTGCGATGTCGGCGAGCGCGTGCTCGACCATCTCGCGCCACTGCTCCCGCGACGTCGCGGTGGCGACGACGAACTCGGACGGGACGGGTTGGAGCCGGGCGGATGATGCCGGGCGCGGCCCGTCGACGTCGTCGACGACCGTGCGCCACGCGCGGCCGTCGGCACCGCGCCCGACGATGACCGCCGGTACGACGAGTTGACCCGATCCGGTGAACGGCAGGGCTCCGACGGCGCGCGGGCCGGCCCCGGGGGGCACGTGCGCGTCGGCGGGCCGGTGGCGGATCGCCGAGAGGAACGATGCCGCGTCGGCCGGATCGACGACGGCCGTCACCCCCGACGCGACGAAGCCGTGGTCGCCGTCGATCCACGCGAACCCGCCGGGCGTGTAGCGGTCGAGGAGGTCGAGCCCGCCCTCGACGGCGTAGCTGCGCGCCGTGAGGCGTGGAACCGACCGCAGTGACACCTCGGAGGTGGTCATCCGGCCCGAGTTCCCGTGATGAGCTGGGCCGCGCCGAACCCGAGCGTGCGGCGGGCGACATCGACGATGCCGGACGAGTCGACGAGCGCGAGCAGCTCGGGGAGCGGCGGGAGGTACGCGGTCGAGGCCGGCAGATACCGGTACGCGGCGCGGTCGGAAACGACTCCGCCGACGAACGGCACGACGTGCCGGAACCAGGCGCGGTGAACCGACCGGACGAGCGGACTCGCGGGCTCGGCGACGTCGAGCAGTGCGACGCGTCCGCCGGGACGCAGCACGCGCGCGCATTCGGCCAGCACGGGTTCGAGCGCGGCGAAGTTGCGCAGCGCGAAGCCGCACGTGACAGCGTCGAAGATGGCATCGGCGAACGGCAGCTGCATCGCGTCGGCGCGCACGAGCGGTACGTCGGTGTGCGCGGCGCGCAACATGCCGGCCGAGAAGTCACATCCGACCGGATCGTGACCGGCCTTGACGAGCGCCCGACACAGGTCGCCCGTACCGCATGCCACGTCGAGCACCCGTGATGGCCCGGGTAGCGCCAAGCTCTGCACGGCGCGTCGTCGCCACCGGACATCCATACGGAACGTCAACAGCCGGTTCAGCGCGTCGTAACGGGGCGCGATCCGATCGAACATCGCTTCCACGACCCGCGGCTTGTCGTCGAGGTCGGGAAGGTCGCCGATCGCCGTGGCCAGGTCGGTGGGAGTCCGGCTCACGTCGGCCAGCTCTCGAGGCGACTCGCGGCGGCGACGTTGACCGCCGCGAGCTCGACCTCCTCGCCGACGGATTCGAGGTGCTCTTGCGCAACCTCGAGCAGGACGCGCCGGAAGTGATGCGCGACGAGTGCGGTGACGGCCGGGAGCAGCGCTCGGAAAGCTTCGACGAGCCGTTCCGCTTTCTCGTCGTCGGTGAGGTCGGACGCGCGCAGCGGCGCGCGTACGTAGCGATCGAACAACCCGACAGCCGTCTCCGCGATGTCGCGGGTCGTCTCGTGGTGCGCGTGCGCGAGTGCGAGCAGGTCGGGGAGCGGGAGGCCCTGCTCGAGCAGCCGCAAGCCCTGCTGCACGATGGCGATGTCGGCGGTCGTGTAGCGCGCGTGGCCGTCGTGCATCCGCGCGACGAGGAGGTTCTCGCGCGCAACCGCCTCGAGAAGCACGACCGGCACGCCCGAGCGAACGGCGAGCTCGGCGAGGGTGAGGAACTCCTCGGGGGCTTCGGCGTCGGCCCGGAAGACCGCGGCGGCCAGGGGCGCGTCGGTGGGGTCGAGGTCGCCGTCGAGGATGCGACCGATCAGGGCGAGGGTCAGACCCCGGCCGCGCATCTCCCGCACCCGCGCCAGGCGCTCCAGGTGGTCGGGGCCGTACCAACCGACCCGCCCCGCCCGCACGGGCGGCGGGAGCA
>DATCCI010000538.1:0-5445 GCA_036511415.1 Acidimicrobiia bacterium | reverse complement strand
GCCGAGCACACCGCGCACGCCGATCTCGGCGGCGTGCACGTCGGCCGGACCGCGGGCGAGGGTGACGGTCGCGGCCACACGACCCTGCGTCTGCGCACCGGGGGCCATCATCTCGGGCCCGGCCGGGAGGGGGCGGGTACGAAGCTCGATGCGGGCGAGCGCGCCGACACTGCGGACGAGTGTCACGAGGATCTCTCCTTGAGCAGTGACCTCGGCCTCGGGCAGGCCGGGCGCGCCGACGACCAGGCCGTTCGCCGCGATCCAACCCTGGTGCGCGAAGGTGCGCGGTGCGGGGTGTACCCAGCCGGTGTCGTCGACCGGCGCGGTCGTACGATGGGCGGTGTCGAACGTCGTCGCGGCGTCGAAGCCGTCGACGGCCGCGCCGGTCGGGAAGCGCAAGCGCAGCCGGTGATCGGGCGTGCGATTGTCGAGCTCGACCTCGCAGCGCACGAACGGCACGCCGGGCGCGACGCATGCCTCTACGGTGAGCGTGCCGATCCCGACGAGCTCGCGCGCGACCCGGAGCCGGGCGATGCCCGACTCGTGGCGCGTGCGCCGCACCGTGAGGGAGCCGACGTGCACCGCCCGGACCGGATCGGGATCACAGTCGTAGGAGTCGCCGCGGTCGATCGCGTCCTCGATGCCGAACAGCCCGGTGTACGTGCGGCCGCCGATGGCCACCGAGATCGTGCCGTCGGCGCCGGCCGCGATGCTTACGTCGCCGGCTTCGATCTCGCGGCCGTCGTCGACCTCGTCGATCGACGGAGCGGCGGGCTCGAGCGCGTAGCGGCGGCAACCGAATGCGGGAACTGCGGTGGCGACGAACTCGACGTCGAGACCACCGACCCCGGGAAGGAAGCGCACCCGCACCGGGTCGTCGCTCGCGACGAGGCGCGCCGGGCGACCGTCGACCGTGACCCCCCGGAACGACGGCATCGCGAGCGGGTGTATGTCGAAGCGGGTGACGCTGATCCGCCACGGCGGGAAGGCTTCGAGCGGAACCCGCACCACGTCGGTGCGGAGGGTGGCCGAGGCGTTGAAGACGACGACCGCCTGCTCGTTGCGCCAGGGAGTGTCTCGCGTGACGTTGGCTCCCGCGAGCCGTTCGAGCACGCGTTGCAGCGTCGCGCGGCCGAGGCCCTCGGCGTCGTCGTAGCGCGCCACCATGCGCTCGTGAACCGGATCGATCGAGCATCCGCAGATCGAGTCGTGTGCCTGGTTGCAGAGCAGAGCGCGCCACGCCTGCTCGAGCGCGGGGCGTTCGTCGGCCAGGCCGAGCGTCGCCGCGAACGCCACCCACGGCTCGACCCACGTGGTGAGCAGGGTCTCGACCGCGCGGTTGCGCAGCTTCAGCGGCATCCGCGCCGACCACACGCCGGGCAGCAGGTTGGTCGTGCGCGCGCCCACGAGCGCGCCCGACCACTCGGCGAGTGTCGACCGATCGGGAAGCCGCGTGGCCGCGTCGTCGAGGAGCACGCGTTGCGCGCCGAGTGACGCCGCGACGTCGGCCGTCGACGTGTCGGCCGGCAGGTGGTCGAAGCCGTTCATCAGCAACACCGGTTCCGCGCCCGCGGCAATCAGCCGATCGATCACCGCTCGGAGCCGGGCGACGGTCGCGTCCAGGTCGTTGTCGGCGTCGAGCCCACCGGCCGCGAAGTAGCCCTCGGGGAGCTGCCAGGCCCGCACCGCGCTCCCGTCGGGCGCGCGCCACGCGTACAGCGGACCGAGTGTGTCCAGTTCCGCGCCGTTGCCTCGCCAGTACACGAACGGGTCGAGGCCGAAGCCGGCGAGGAGCTGGGGGAACTGCGCGGGGTGCCCGAACGAGTCCGGGACGTACGCGACGGTCGAGACCGGTCCGGCCGCGCCCGCGATCGCGCGGCCGAGCAGCAGGTTGCGAACGTGCGTCTCGCCGGCCGGCAGGAGCGAGTCGGGCTGGACGTACCACGGCCCGGCCGAGAGCCGGCCCGCGTGCAGCCCCGCGGCGAGCTCGGCCCGCCGGTCGGGACGCACCTCGAGGTAGTCCTCCAGCACGATCGCCTGACCGTCGAGCACGAAACGGAAGCCCGGGTCGGCTCCGAGCAGGTCGAGCACCGCGTCGACCGCGTCGACGAGCCGGCCGCGGAACACCTCGAACGAGCGGTACCACTCCCTGTCCCAATGGAAGTGGGAGACGAGCAGGACCTCGCCCGTCACACCGAGATGACGTAGTTGCCGAGGCCGTCGAGCGTCGCGGTCGCGCCGGGAGGCAACACCACCACGGTGTACGGCTCCTCGATCAACGCGGGGCCGTCGACCGTCGCGCCCTCGCCGAGGCGGGTTCCGTCGTAGACCGGTGTGTCGACGAACCCGTCACCCCAGAACGCGGGGCGGGTGCCGCGCCCGGCTTGGCTCGCGTCGGCCAGCGCGCCCGTTTCCGCGAGATGATCGGGCTTGGGCGTGTTGCCGCGCGCGATGACCCGAACGCCCCGCATGAGCGGTTGCTGCGAGCGAAAGCAGAAGCCGCGCTCGGCCAGGTGCTGGTCGTGAAAGCGCTCGGCCAGGTCGAGGAGGCCGGGCTCGTCGAGTGCGACGCCCTCGGGCACGGGGACGCTCATGTCGAAGTTCTGGCCCGGATAGCACATCTGCGCGTACAGGCTGCGTTCGACGTCGGCCGCGGCGACGCCGGTGGGATCGAGCTCCTTGTCGACCTCTTGCAGCAGGTCGGTAAGGAAGTCCCGTACCCGGCCGAGATCGACTTGCGAGAGGGGAGTGACGTACGACCGCACGAGATCGACGACGTAGTCGGCGACGAGCACACCGAGCGCGCTGAACGCGGGTGCGGCCTTGGGCACGATGATCCGGGCGACGCCGAGCTCGCGCGCGATCGCGCCGGCGTGTACTGCGCCGTTGCCGCCGAACGCGATCAACGCGAGGTCGCGCGGGTCGGCCCCGTGACCGGCGAGCACCTTGCGGGTCGCGTTGGCCATGTTGGAGTTCACGATGCGCTCGATGCCCCACGCCGCCTCGGTGACCTCGATTCCGAGCGGCTTGGCCACGTGCTCGTCGATCGCGGTCCGGGCGGCGGCCACGTCGAGGTGCATGCGCCCGCCCGCGAAGCCGTCGACGGGGAGGTAGCCGAGCACCGCGTCGGCGTCGGTCACACTCGGCTGGGTTCCCCCGCGCCCGTAGCACGCGGGGCCCGGCGCGGAGCCGGCCGATTCGGGGCCGACGAGGAGCGCGCCCTGCCGAACGCGCGCGAGCGATCCGCCGCCGGCCCCGACACTCTGCACGTCGACCATCGGCAACCCGATGTAGTAGCGGTAACGCCAGTTCCAGTCGGTCTTGATCTCGGGACGACCGTGGCGGACGAGACAGATGTCGAAGCTCGTTCCGCCCATGTCGACCGCGACGAAGTCTCCGATGCCGGCCGCCCGGGCCGCGACGGTTGCGCCCATCACGCCGCCGGTCGGTCCGCTCGCGAGCAACGTCACCGCGCGCCGGGCGACGTAGTCGGGCGGCATGACGCCGCCGGTCGATTGCATGATGAGCAACGGCCCGAGGTAACCGGCGCGGCGCAGCTTGTCCTGGAGGTTCTGGGTGTACGTGGCGATCCGCGGCGCCACGTAGGCGTTCACCAACGTCGTCGAGACCCGTTCGAACTCGGGGCCGCGCGGCATGACCTCGTGCGAGAGCGAGATGTGCTCGACGTCGGGAAACTCCTCGAGGACGATCTCGCGCGTACGGCGCTCGTGCGCGGGGTTCACGAACGAGAACAGGTACATCACTGCGATGGACCGCACGCCCAGCTTCTTCAGGCGTTGCACGCCGCGACGTACGGCGTCCTCGTCGAGCGCGAGCAACGGATGACCCTCGAAGTCCATGCGTTCGGGGATCGGGATGCGCGCCCGCCGGCGCGCGATCGGGATCGGACCCGGGTAGTTCGGGTCCCAGATCTCTTCTTTGTGGCAGCGGCGCAGCTCGATCTCGTCGCGGTGGCCCTCGGTCACCAGCAAGCCGGTGGGCGCGCCGTTCATCTCGATCATGGTGTTGTCGGCGGTCGTGGTGCCGTGCACGAGAATGTCGAGGTCGCGGCAGAACGCGTCGAGCTCGACACCGAAGCGCGCTGCGAGCTGTTCGAGCCCGTTCATCACCCCCGTCGACTGATCGTCGGTCGTCGTGGGGGTCTTGTCGAGCACGATCTCGCCCGCGGGTGTGACGCAGATCAGGTCGGTGAAGGTACCGCCGACGTCGACTCCTACGCGAAAACCCATCTCAGGCTCGTTCGGCTCGCATCCGTTCGCGCAACGCGTGCGTACCGACCTCGTCGACCTCGAGCGTGAGCTCTTCCAGTGAGCCCGTGAGGACGACGCCGTAGTCGCGACTCGCGCCGACGACCGAGACGTACTCGTCGATGACGTCGTCGAGCACGGCTTGTGGATCGCGTAGCAAGGGGTCGCCCCAACCGCCGCCGCCGCCGTAGTCGTACATGATGCGCTCGCCGGCATGGATCGGTACCCAGTCGGCGGTGTGCTTCACCTTGAACTCGTCGTCGCTGCGGTAACGGATGATCATCTCGTTCGGAGAGCCGTCGGCGCCGCCGCAGATCCCCGGCATCGGATACTTCATGCCGACGACGTACGTGTACACCTTGGCGTCGACGACGACTTCCTTCTCGTAGTGCGAGCCGCAGATGCCGCGCCACTGACCGGGGCCGCCGCCGTCGGTGCGGTAGTCGCGGCTCCATTGCACGTGCGGGTACAGCGACTCGTTGATCTCGGCGGTCGCCTTCCACAAGTTGCCGAAGCTGGCATTGAGCGCGCCCCAGGCGTCCATGCCCTTGGAGGCATTGCACCAGCCCGAGTACACCTCGGCCGAATGGTCGGTGAACGATGCCCCGGTGCGCGGGTCGACCCCGACGATGATCGTCGGGATGCCGGTCTTGTAGGTCTGGGGAACGGCGCGGTCGGGCAGCACGTACTGCATCGCCTTGGCGATGACCTCACCCACGTCGGCGCCGGGATGGTGGGTGCCGGCCGACACCGGCTTGCCCGGCTCCGGATTGAGCAGGCATCCCTTCGGCACGACGAGCTTGATCTGCTCGAAGAACCCCTCGTTCTTGGGGATCTCGGGATCCATCATCGCCGCGATCTGGCCGACCGTGTAACCACGCGTGTTGCCAAAGGTCGACCACGACTGCAGCTCATTGCGAGTGTCGGTGCCGGTGAAGTCGATCGTCAGCTCGTCGCCTTTGACACTCACCTTCACGTGCAAGTGGATGTCGGGGTTGCCGAGCGGGTCGTGATCGACGTAGGAGTCGGCCTCGTACTCACCGTCGGGCCATTGCGCGACCTCCTCGCGGAAGCGCCGGGCCGCGTAGTCGATCATGTAGTCGACGGACTCTTCGATCGCGTCGACGCCGTAGCGGTCGATGAGGTCGCCGAGCCGCTGCGCGCCGAGCTGCGCGGA
>DATCCI010000537.1:0-5430 GCA_036511415.1 Acidimicrobiia bacterium | reverse complement strand
ACCTCGGGCGCAGCCGCGAGACGCGCGGCGCCGTCATTCGCATCGGCCAGGACGCGCCCTTCTCGGGATACGTCGCGATCGACGACGGTCACTCCCCCGAGACCAAGGCGTTCTTCCCACCCGCGAACACGCCCGCGCTGCATCGCGGCGACGAGATCGCGGTGACGCTGACGCCGCATCTCCGGCACGCGTCGCGCTTGCAGGTCGTCAGCGCCTCGCCGCAGCCCGAGCCGACCGCGACGACGCCCGGGGCGTCGGCGCCGGATAGCACGAGCGCGGCGCGGCTGCAGGCACTGGATGCGCTCGATGTGAAGGCGATGATCGGGATCGTCGGGTGCGCGTTGCAACCCGTGGCGGGGCCGAACGCCGGAGCGCCTCCTGGCGCGTCGGCCCGCGTCTTCTCGGACGGTGGCCGAGGCCAGGTGGCCGTGATGGCGATGCACGGGGGCTCGGGTGCCTCCCGCATGGCGATGGGAATGCTCACGCATCTCGGAAAGGCGACGGCGGCAGCAATCGAGGGCTTCGACGGTGACGCGTCGTGGACACACAACCGTCTCGTCGCGCGCGCGAGCAACGGCGACGTGGCAATGGTGATGATCGATCTCGCGAACCTCACCGACACGCAACGCCGCGACGCCGCCTGCGCGATCGCGCGCCTCGTGCTCGTCGTGTCGCCCGCGCCGACGTGCCCGCCCGTGTCCGAGGCCCCGTGACGGTGGTCAGGCCGGGTGGACCTCCACTTCGGTGGCTTTGACGGCCGCCCACACCTGTGAGCCCTCGACGAGCCCGAGCGCGCCGATCGCGGCGGGCGTGACCTCGGCAATGATCGGCATCGTGCCGGCGACCCGTATGCGCACCCGACTTCCGGTGCGTTCTATGCCCGTGATGGTCCCGGGCCACACGTTGCGGGCACTTCCCTCGGGCGGGACGCGGTGCAGCACGACGGCATGTGGGGGAATGATCGCGAAGACCGGCCCGTCGTGCGCGTCGGCCGCGACGACGACGTCATCGCCGACGTGGATCTGGTCGCCGTCGGCGCGCCCGCGGTAGAGGTTCACGCCCGCGAGCTCCGCGACGTAGGTGGATCTCGGGCTGTTCAACACTTCGTCGGGTCGGCCCTGCTGCACGACTTGCCCGTTCTCGACGATGAGGAGGCGGTCGGCGAGGATGAAGGCGTCGACCGGATCGTGGGTCACGAGCACCCGGGCGCCGACGAAGCGGGCGAGCACCGCGCGCAGTTGCCGGCGGGTGTCGACGCGGGTCCGGACGTCGAGCGCGGCGAGCGGCTCGTCGAGGAGGAGCAGGGTCGGTTCCGTCGCCAGGGCACGGGCGAGCGCGACGCGCTGCGCCTGCCCGCCCGAGAGCTCGTTCGGCCGTGCCCCATGGTGAACGTCCACACCCACCTCGGTGAGCCGCGCGCGGGCACGCTCCCGCGCGGCGGATCGTCGGAAACCGCGCTCGCGCAGTCCGAAGGCGACGTTGTCGAGCGCGCTCAGGTGCCCGAAGAGGAGGTAGTCCTGGAACACGACACCCACCGGGCGATTCTCGGGTGGGACGAACGTGTCCGAACCCGGTTCGTCGACGACCCGGCCGTCGATCGAGATGCGGCCGGCATCGATGGGCAACAGTCCGGAGAGCGCCCGCAACAGCGTGGTCTTGCCCGAGCCGTTCGGGCCCAGCACGGCGAGCAACTCGCCGTCGGCCACCTGCAGCTCGACATCGAGCGAGAAGCAGCCGAGCGCGACTCGAATGCTGGCGTCGACGCTCACGATCTGGACAGCCAGCGGTACACGCTCACGAGCACGACGAGCGACACGACCACCAGGACCAAGCTGAGCACGATCGCGGCGTCCGAGTTCGCACCTTCGAGGGTGACGTACACGAACAGCGGCAATGTCTGCGTCTTGCCCGGCGAATTGCCCGCGAAGGTGATCGTGGCGCCGAACTCGCCCAGGGCGCGCGCCCAACACAGCACGGCGCCGGCGATCAGCGACGGCCGGATCATGGGCAATGTCACCCGGCGGAACACGCTGAAGCGCGTCGCGCCGAGTGTGCGGGCCGCATCTTCGAAACGCTGATCGGCAGACCGGAACGCGGCCTCGACGGTCAGCACGAGGAAGGGCATCGACACGAAGGTCTCCGCGACCACCGCGCCCGCGACGTGGAACGGCAGGTGCACGCCGACGCGGTCGAGGTACTGGCCGACCAGACCATTGCGTCCGAGCGCAAGGAGCAGCGCGACGCCCCCGACGACGGGCGGCAGCACCATCGGCAACAGCGTGACTGCGCGCACGATGCTGCGCCCTGGATACGAGACTCGCGCTTGCACCCATGCCAACGGCACGCCGAACACGATGGCGATCGCAGTCGCCGCGACCGAGGTCTCCAGTGAGAGTCGAAGCGCAGATCGCGCTTCGGCGCTCGACAAGACCTTCCACGACGACGACCACGGGGCGCGCCACACGAGCCCGGCGAGCGGCACCACGAAGAACAGCGCCGCGAGCACCGCCCCGACGGCGACGACGGCCGGTACCCGAGACATCGATCCGCGGGCTCGCGCGGTTGTCTCGCGGCGGCTCATGGTCAGCTCGGCGCGAGGAAGCCCCGCGCGTGCAGGATCTGCTGTCCGCTTCCGTTCACGACCTCGTCGACGAACGCCTCGGCCGCCGTCAGATGCTTCGACGCCTTGATCGCAGCGATCGGGTAGGACGCGATGACGTTCTGGCCGGCGGGAATCTCGACGCCGTCGACCTTGCTGCCCGCCGCCGTGACATCGGTGACGTAGACGACCACTGCATCGGCATCGCCCGACGTGAGCTTCGCGAGCGTCGACTTGACGTCGAGCTCGTTCGACGCCGGCTTGGGCGCCGGTAGCCCGGCCTTGGTGAACGCCTGGCGGGCGTAGTTGCCGGCCGGTACCGACGGGTCTTCGAGGACGAGGATCACGCCGCTCTTTTCGAGATCGGCCAGGCTGGTGATGTGCTTGGGGTTGCCGGGCGCGACTGCGATCTCCAGCTTGTTGCGCGCGAACGCCTTCGGTGTCTCGACGAGACCGGCGTCGATCAGCTTCTGCATGTTCTTTTGATCTGCCGACGCGAACACGTCAGCGGGCGCGCCGTTCTTGATCTGCGTGACCAGGACCTGCGAACCCGCGAAGTCGTAAGTCAGCGACAACCCCGGGTCGCTCGACGCCAGCGCCGCCTTTTCGTCGTTGAACGCCTCGGTCAACGATGCCGCCGCGAACACGTTCAGCGACCCGCTGAGTTTCGCGGTCGTGGTCGGCGTCGCCGCGGTCGAGGGCGTCGAACCCGACGACTTGCTGCTGCTCCCGCACGCGGCCGCGACGAGCGCAAAAACGATCAACCCCGACGCGGCGTGACACCGAGACACGCGATTCATCGAACCCCCGAAGACGTGAACAGCCGTAGGTAGTCGAAGTGAGACTATCGGGAAGTGGTGTTGCGATGTCGAACGTCCGACCCGGATCGCCCGCCGATGAGCGAGTGGAGGAACCGCTGAACCGCGAGCGCCTGTTCCCGCCGCCAGCGAGCCAGCACGAGATCGAAGCCGGCGCCCGACGGCCGCTCGGTGACGGCGCGGAGAACCGACTCGAGCTGTTCCACCTGCCGTTCCACGAGCTCCTGCGGCGAGCGGCCGGCACGGGCCAACACGGCAAGCTTCAACAAGAGCTCGGTGCGAACGTCGCGCACGTGTTCGACCGGTGTTACGAGCCAGCGCCGCAGGGCCGCATGTCCCGACCGGGTTGCGCGCACGATCGTCCGCCGGGGGCCGCGCGCGCCGGCGACGTCGCCCCGTTCCTCGATGAGCCCGAGCCCGGCCAGCGTCGACAACGACCGGTAGACGATCGGGCGCCCGACCGTCCAGACCTGTCCGAGCGCGCCGTCGTCTCGGAGCTCGAGCACGACCGGCCACCCGTGGGTCTCGCCTTCGGCGACGATCGCGAGGACGGCCCAGTCGGAGAGGGACAGCGCCGGGAGCGGCTTGGCCACGCCAGCAACGTACCGGGCGCCGCCGCGGAAGTCGTCCAGATGCGCTCACGCCGGCGCGCGGACCCTGAGGCATGATGAGACCATGAAGACGAATCCGCGTCGACCTCGCGCGGGGTGCGCCTCGATATCGAGCGCATCGGCGCGCCGCGCGTGCGCCGTCTCCGGCTGAGGGAGCCGTGACAATGCGGTTCCGGGACCGATCCGACGCCGGACACCGCCTCGCCGATCTCCTCTCGAGGCGACCGATGGACGGCGTCGTCGTGCTCGGCCTTCCGCGCGGCGGGGTTCCGGTCGCGTACGAGGTCGCGAACGCGCTGAACGCGCCGCTCGACGTGATCCTGGTCCGCAAGATCGGAGCGCCGTTCCGGTCGGAGCTCGCGATGGGCGCGATCGGCGAGGAGGGCGTGCGGATCGTCAACGACGAGGTCGTTCGCCAGCTCGGCGTGAGCGCGACGGAGTTCGCCGTCGTGGAGACCCGAGAACGTCGGGAGCTTGCGCGTCGGGCGCGGCTGTTCCGCGGCGAGCGCGGACGAGTGTCGCTCGTCGGGCAGACCGCCCTGATCGTCGACGACGGCATCGCGACGGGTTCGACCGCGCGGGCCGCATGTCAGGTGGCGCGCGCCTACGGAGCCGCTCGGGTCGTCGTCGCAACGCCGGTCGCCTCGCGAGGAACGGTCGACCGCTTGCGCGGCGACGCCGACGAAGTCGTGGTGCTCGACAGCCCCGAAGCCTTCCGGGCCATCGGCGAATTCTACGACGACTTCTCGCAAACGTCCGACGAAGACGTGATTCGCTGTCTCGGGCTGGCCACTTGAAGCCTTCCGCGGGTCTGCGTGCATGCGACCGGCCACCTATCCTTGCGTTTCCGGGAACGCACACCACGTGGCATCGAACTGGCGGTGAACTGACGGATGACGGAGGCGTGGCTCGAACCGCTCTCGCAGGAACAATGTCTGTCGCTCCTGCGGCAGGGAACCATCGGACGCATCGCGTTCATCGTCGACGACGACCCGATCATCCTCCCCGTGAACTATCGACTCGTCGAACCCACTTCCGGGCCGCTCCTCGCAGTGCGGACCCGACCGGGCAACGTCATCGACCGGGCACCCACCAACGTCGCGTTCGAGATCGACTCCATCGATCCCGTCCATCACGAAGGCTCTTCGGTGCTCGTCCGGGGCGAACTTCTCCATGCCACTCCGACGTCGGCCGAGCTTCGAGAGCGCTACGACCCGGAATCGTGGTTCACCGACCGAGAAGCGTGGCTTCTCATCGACCCGTGGGAGATCAGCGGCCGCAAGCTCCACGGAGCGGCGCCCCTGTGGACCTTCCGCCCCGGCGAGTACGTGTAGCAGGGCTCGACGGTGAGCGTCACCCGACCGAAATGGCGGCGACAACGCGTGTAGAACGGACGGGGTAA
>DATCCI010000536.1:0-7578 GCA_036511415.1 Acidimicrobiia bacterium | reverse complement strand
GCGAGCCCGACGGGCTCGCGCGGTCGAGCCGCAACGCGTATCTGTCGCCCGATCAGCGCCGGGCGGCACTCGTGCTCTCCCGCGCGCTCGGCGCGGCGGCCGACGCGGCGGCGGGCGGCGAGAGGGATGCGCAGGCGCTCGTCGACGTCGTTCGCGGCCTGGTCTGCGCCGAGCCGCAGGTCGCACTCGAATACGTCGAGGCGCGCGACGCACACGAGCTCACTCCCGTCGCGCAGCTCGACGGCGACGTGCTGCTCGCGCTCGCGGCCCGGATCGGCGACACCCGCCTGATCGACAACGTGACGCTTTCGCTCCGCGGTACCGAGGTGCACGCCGATCTCGGCGTCGGAGTGTGCAGCGATCGCAATCTCCCGGGCCCGTTCGCGGAGCGAGGGAGCGTGACTTGAGACGCACGATGATGAAGTCGAAGCTCCACCGGGCAACGGTCACCGGAGCCCATCTCGACTACGTCGGTTCCGTCACGCTCGATCGCACGCTGATGGAGCTCGCCGATATCCGGGAATTCGAGCAGGTCGCAGTGCTCGACATCGACAACGGTGCCCGCTTCGAGACGTACGCGATGGAAGGCGGCCCCGGCGACGTCATCCTGAACGGTGCCGCGGCCCGGCTCGTGCAGCCGGGTGACCGCGTCATCGTCATCACGTACGCCGTGTACGAGGAGGCCGAGCTCGCTTCGTACGCGCCGCGCATCGTGCACGTCGACGAGGCAAACCGACCGATCGACGCGGACGAGGCGGTGCGCCGTGCCGGCTCGAACCTCGTCTGGATGCGCGATCATCCGACCCGGCACCTAGGCTGAATCCTCGTGTACGACGTCCTCGTGTTGGGGAGTGGCGTCGCGGGGCTCACGACTGCGCTCCACGCCGCGCGCCGGGGCCTGTCCGTGCTCGTGCTGACGAAGGGTGAGCTATCGCATTCCGCGACGCGCTACGCGCAAGGTGGCGTCGCGGCCGCGCTCGCCGCGCCCGACACGCCCGATCTGCACCTCGCCGACACGCTCACCGCGGGCGCCGGACTGTGCGATCCCGACGCGGTGCGCATTCTCGTCACCGAGGGTCCCGAAAGTGTGCGCGAGCTCGCCCGGCTCGGCGCGCAGTTCGACACCGAGCCGTCACCAGCCGGTCCGGAGCTGCTCTTGGCGCGCGAGGGTGGCCACTCGCTCGCGCGAGTCGTGCACTCGGGTGGCGACGCGACCGGAGCGGAGATCGAGCGCGCGCTGGTAGAGGCCGTGAGCCGCAGCGACGCGATCGAGGTGCGCGAGGGATGGTTCGCCATCGAGCTCCTCGTCGAGCACGATCGCTGCTCGGGCGTGCTGGCGCTGCGCCCCGACGGGCGGGCCGAGCTCGTCCGCGCCGTCGACGTAGTGCTCGCGACCGGTGGGGCGGGCCAGTGTTTCGCCGTCACCACGAACCCCACGCTGTCGACCGGCGACGGCATCGCGTTGGCACTGCAGGCCGGTGTCGCGTGCGCCGACCTCGAGTTCGTGCAGTTCCACCCGACCGCGCTGCACACACCGTTGATGCCGCGACCGCTCCTTTCGGAGGCGTTGCGGGGAGAGGGTGCCGTTCTCCGCGACGCCGAGGGCATCGCGTTCATGACGGGCCTGCATCCGCTCGCCGACCTCGCGCCGCGCGACGTCGTATCGCGCGCGGTGCACGAACGGATGCAAGCCACGGGCGAGGGACACGTCTGGCTCGACGCCACGATGATCGACGACTTCGAGGATCGGTTCCCGACGATCTGGTTCTCGTGCGTGCGCGCCGACCTCGACCCGACGGTGGAGTGGCTGCCGGTGGCGCCGGCCGCGCACTACCTGTCAGGGGGCGCGGTGACCGACCTCGACGGCGCGACGACACTCGAGCACCTCTGGGCATGCGGCGAAGTCGCGTGTAGCGGCGTACACGGCGCGAACCGGCTCGCTTCGAACTCGCTGCTCGACGGGTTGGTCTTCGGGCGTCGTGTCGTCGAAGCCATCCTCGCCGGGAAGGTCGCGGCGGAGTCGACCGGAGCGATGACCGGGGTGCTCGATCTGCCCCGAGAGGCCGTCGCCGCCGCCGATGCCGATGCCGGGGTGGTGTCCACGGAACTCGCCGGCGACCCCGGCGCGGTGCGCGCGGACTTGCAGCGGACGATGTCGTCCCACTGCGGTGTCCTGCGCGACGCCGACGGGCTGCGGATCGCGAGCGAGACGCTTCGCGACCTCGCACGCCGGCCCGACGATCTCTCGGCCCGCAGTATCGCCGGCTACGAGGTGATCTCCTTGTTGCGCGTCTCGCAGGCGATCGTCGCGTCGGCAACCGCGCGCACGGAATCGCGGGGATCGCACACGCGCCGCGATTTCCCCGGATCGTCGGACGCCTTGCTCGGCCGGTTCGTTGCACGCGGCCGCCCCGGCCCCGTCTTCGTCGCGTTGGCGGGTGCCGTCGCACGAGGTCGGCGGTGACCGGCTTCGATCCGCCCCGCTCGGTGGTCCGCCAGGTGGTCGGCAACGCGCTCGCCGAAGACCTCGGCATTCTCGGCGACATCACGTCGATCGCGTGCGTCGACGAAGCGCAGCGCGCCGAAGCAGCGTTCGTCGCCCGCGCCGACGGGGTGCTCGCCGGCACCGCGCTCGCGACCGAGACCTACCGTCAGATCGATTCTGCCGTCGACGTACGGTGGCACGTCCACGACGGCGACCCGGTGGCCGCGGGCGAGCATCTCGGCCGCGTGTCGGGACCGCTGCGCGCCATTCTCACCGGTGAACGGACCGCGCTGAACTTCATGTGTCATTGCTCCGGCGTCGCCACCACGACGCATCGGTACGTGATGGCCGCGCACGGCAAGGTGCGGGTCTTCGACACGCGCAAGACCCTCCCGGGACTCCGTGCAGTCCAGCGAGCGGCGGTGCGCGCCGGCGGCGGTTTCAACCATCGCGACTCGTTGAGTGACGCTGTGCTGATCAAGGACAACCATCTGGCGGTCAACGGCCTCGCGAAGTCGGTCGAGCGCGCCCGGTCGTGCTGGCCAGGGCGTCTGCTCGAGGTGGAGTGCGAGTCGCTCGAACAGGTGGTCGAGGCGCGTGACGCCTCCGTCGACCGCGTGCTCCTCGACAACATGACGCCCGATCAGGTCCGTAGCGCGGTCGCGCTGCTGGAGGGCGCGATACAGGTCGAGGTGTCGGGCGGCGTCACTCTCGAGACCATCACCGCGTACGCGGAGTCGGGCGCCGATTTCGTGTCGGTGGGTGCGCTCACGCACTCGGCACCGGTGTTCGACATCGGCCTGGACATGTTGTGAGGAGCCGACCATGTTGTTGACGATCGACGCGGGCAACACGCAGACCGTCGTCGGGCTCTTTCGCGACGCGCAGCTCGTCGATCATTGGCGCATCGCGACCGTGGCGGAGCGGACCTCCGACGAGCTCGCGCTCATGGTGCAACAGTTCCTGGGCTTCCACGGGTTCTCGTTCGAGAATGCGATCACCGGCGTCGCGATCTCGTCCGGTGTGCCGCGCGTCACGGCCGAGCTGAGGCAGATGACCGAGCGCTACTTCGGGTTTCCCGCCCTCGTGCTCGAGCCGGGAGTCCGCACCGGCATGCCGATCCTCTACGACAATCCGAAGGAGGTAGGCGCCGACCGGATCGCGAACGCGGTCGGCGCGTACGACATCTACGGCGGCCCGTCGATCGTCGCCGACTTCGGTACCGCGACGACCATCGAGGCGGTCAGCGAGAACGGGGAGTACCTCGGCGGCGCGATCTTCCCGGGAGTGGAGATCTCGATGGATGCGCTCTTCGGCCGGGCTGCCGGTCTGCGCCGGGTCGAGCTCGCCGAGCCGAAGCACGTGATCGGGAAGTCGTCGGCGGAGTCGATCCAATCGGGGATGATCTACGGCTTCAGCGCCCAGGTCGACGGCCTCGTCGAGCGTTTCGTCGCCGAGCTCGGTCCGTGCGAGGTCATCGCGACGGGCGGTCTTGCCGAGCCGATCATCCCGCATTCACGTACGGTGCAGCACTACGAGCCGTGGCTCACGCTGTTCGGACTACGGATCATCTTCGAACGGAATCGCTGATGGAGGACGAATTCGGGGCGCGGCTCGCCAAGCTCGAGGAACTGCGCGCGCGCGGTGACGATCCGTACCCCGTCCGCTTCGACCGCACCCACACCCTGAAGGAGGTGCGCGAGCACTGGGACGACAAGATCGACCCGGGTGCCTCCACCGACGACGTCGTCCGGATCGCGGGCCGCGTGCTGTTGAAGCGCACGCAGGGGCGGTTGATCTTCGCGAAGGTGCGCGACGGAACCGGAGAGCTGCAGCTCTTCGTGAGTCAGGGCGAGCTCGGCGCCGACGCGTTCGCACGTTTCGGCGGCGAGATCGACCGCGGCGACTGGGTCGGCGTCGAGGGCAAGGTCATGAAGACCAAGCTCGGCGAGCTCTCGGTCAACATCTCGTCGTTCCACCTGCTCGCGAAGGCGTTGCGACCGATGCCGGAGAAGTGGCATGGCCTCTCCGATACCGATACCCGCTACCGGCAGCGCTACGTCGACCTCATCGCGAACGACGACGCGCGGCGCGTCTTCGACGTGCGGTTCGCGGCCATCGGCGCGATGCGTCGGTTCCTGGCCGAGCGCGGCTTCCTCGAGGTCGAGACTCCTGTGCTGCATTCGGTCGCGGGCGGTGCGACCGCGAAGCCCTTCACGACCCATCACAACGCGCTCGACGTCGAGCTGTCCCTGCGGATCGCGCCCGAGCTCTACCTGAAGCGATTGATCGTCGGTGGCTACGACAAGGTCTTCGAGCTTGCGCGGGTGTTTCGGAACGAAGGACTTTCGACCCGCCACAATCCAGAGTTCACGATGCTGGAATTGTACGAGGCCTTTGCCGACTACTTTGACATGATGCGCCTCACCGAGGAGCTGATCGCCGACGCCGCCCGCCACGCCACCGGCGGGACCACGGTCGAATGGGACGGCGCGAAGATCGACCTCACGCCGCCGTTCGAGCGGCGCACGATGATCGACCTCGTACGCGAGCACGCGGGTGTCGACGTGCATCCGTCGCAGTCGGTCGAGGCACTCCGGGCGACCTGCGACGGGCTGGGTGTGACCTGGGAGAAGTCGTGGCGTTCCGGGAAGCTCGTGCTCGAGATCTACGAGAAGACGACGGAGGCGAACATCTTCGAGCCGACGTTCGTCTGCGACTACCCGCGCGACGTGTCGCCGCTCGCCCGTACCCACCGCGACGACCCCGCCCTGACCGAGCGCTTCGAGCTCATCGTGCACGGACGAGAGCTCGCGAACGCGTTCAGCGAGCTCAACGATCCGGTCGAGCAGTTGCGCCGGTTCGAGGCGCAAGCCTCACTCCGCCAACTCGGCGACGACGAGGCGCACGGCATCGACGCCGACTACGTGCGCGCGCTCGAGTACGGATTGCCGCCGACCGGTGGTATGGGTCTCGGTGTCGACCGGCTCGTCATGGTTCTGGCGGGGGTCACGTCGATCCGCGAAGTGATCCTGTTCCCGCACCTGCGCCCCGAGGCGGAAACGTCGTGAAGGCGCGCGTCCTGGTCACGGGCATGGGTGGCGAGCTCGGCACGCGCGTGGCGCAGCTGATCGAGGCGCGCGAATGGGCGACCGACATCGTGGGCGTCGACTTCGTGCCGCCGCGCCGCCGCCTACGACGCGCGGAGTTCCGCCGCATCGACCCGCGCGACGCCGATCGGCTGAGTTCGTTCGTCGCGGACTACGCACCGCAGGTCGTCGCGCACTTCGGCGTGTACGAGCCCGCGTCGCGTATGACCCCGGCTTCCGCGCGCGAGCGCACCGATTCCTGTACCGCGGCGACGATGAATGCAGCGGCGAGCACCGGCGCGCTCGAGTACGTCGTGATCCGCAGCGGGCTCGAGGTGTACGGCCCGCCGACGGGTCGCGTATCGGTACCCGACGAAGACGCGGTGCCGGCGCCGACGACACCGTACGGCCGCTCGCTGCTCGCGGTCGAGGCCGCGGCGAAAGGTGTGGCGCTGCGGTGTGGAATCCCGGTCGGCGCGTTGCGCTACGCGCCGGTCGTGGGGTCGCACGTCCCCAGCCCGCTGGGTCGCCTGCTGCGGCTGCCGGTCGTCCCGGTCAGCGCGGTCTCGGATCCGCCGTTCTCGCTGCTGCATCCCGACGACGCGGCGCACGCCATGGTCGCGGCGATCGAGCGCCGGCTCGACGGGCCCTGCAACATCGTCGGCGAAGGTGCAGCGACTCCGTGGCAGGCCGCGCGCCTCGGCGGTCGCGTGCCGTTGCCCGTGCCGCCGGGCCTGTGGCGACTGGTCGCGCGGGCGACCGAGGTCGCAGGCGCCGCGCTCGCGCCGCACGTGGTCGATCTCCTCCGTCACGGATGCACCGGCGACGCCAGCCGCGCCCGCGACGCGCTCGGCCTGACCCGCCCGACGCCGACGCAGGACGTGTTGCGCGAGCTCTTCGACTGGGCCGACGTCGTGGCGATCGCACGCGCCGGAGAGCAGGCCGCGTGACCCTCGACGTCCTCGATGCCGACCGCATCGCGCGTCCCGAGACGCCGTGGTCGGCGCTGCGGCGGCGCGTCTCGGGTCGCTATCCGATCGATCCCTTCGGCCTCGACCCGCAGCTCGCCGATCTCTGTGTCCCGTTGTTCAGGGCGGCCGTACGCGTACGCGTCGCCGGAGGCGAGCACGTGCCCTCGACCGGCGCGGCGGTGATCGTGTCGAATCGCGGCTTCGGCATTGCCGAGCCCGCGGCGCTCGGCGTCGCGGTCCAGCGCGCGAGCGGTCGCCGGTTGCGCGTCGTCGGAGCGCCCGACCTGCCGTTCCTCGGTACCGCGACGCGCCGCCTCGGTGCGATCTCGAGCAGCGGTCCGGATGTCGCGTCGGCCCTGCGCGCCGGCCATCTCGTCGGGATCCCGCTCGCGCCCACCTGGTTGCGTACCGGTGCCGGCGACGCGCCGGTCGCGGTCGCGCGCGCGCTCACCCTCACGCCGATCGTCCCGGCCGCGGTGCGGGCGGTAGGTCGCTTGGGCAGCATCGTCGGCGCCTGGGAAGTGACCTTCGGGCCGATGGTCACGTTGCCCGATCCCTACGACCCGAACGACCCGCTCGCGGCGGCGCGCTTCACCGAGGCGATGCGGCGGGCGGTGGGGGCTCTGCTCGACGGGGGATAGACCCCGGTAACCTCGCGTCATGTCGGCGACGGTCACCGACGATGGCACGCAGATCGCGTACAGCGCGTGGGGCCGGCGCGAAGGTTCGCCGGTCCTGATGATCCAGGGACTCGGCATGGATCACCGTGGTTGGGCGCTCCAGCGGGGGGCGTTCGGCCGGCACCATCGTTGCCTCGCACCCGACAACCGCGGCACCGGGCAGTCCGATGCACCTCCCGGGCCCTACGACCTCGCCCGCATCGCCGAGGATGCGATCGCGGTGATGGACGCCGAGGGGGTCGAGCGCGCCCACGTCGTCGGTGCGTCGATGGGAGGCGTCATCGCGCAGATCCTCGGGGTCATGCACCCGGACCGGGTCCGGTCGCTGACGCTCGCGTGCACCGCGTGCCAGC
>DATCCI010000535.1:0-2587 GCA_036511415.1 Acidimicrobiia bacterium | reverse complement strand
CGAGCTCGCGAGCGAGGGCTTCGAACGCGACCGGATCGCCGTAATTCCGTTCGGCGTCGATCCACCCGTGCCCCGCGATCCCGACGAGATCGACCGCGTGGTCGCGCGCGTCGGCGTGCAGTCTCCCTACGTCCTCACGGTCGGTACCGTCGAACCGCGCAAAGACGTCATGACGATCGTGCGGGCCGTCGAACGGCTGCGGCGCTCCCGTCCCGACCTCACGCTCGTCGTCGCCGGGCCGCGAGGTTGGGGGGAAGTCAACGGCCTCGATCGTTCGTTCGTGCGAGTGATCGGCGCGCAACCGTGGTCGGTGATCGACGCTCTCTACCGACGCGCGCACGTGTTCTGCCTCGCGTCGTTGTACGAGGGATTCGGTCTCCCGGTCGTGGAGGCGATGGCCCGGGGAGTGCCGACCGTCGCCACGACCGGTTCCGCGCTCGAGGAGTTCGTCGAGGGTGCAGGCGCGCTGTTCGCGCCCGGCGACGTCGAAGCCTGCGCCGAGCTGATCGGGCGCATACTCGACGACGAAACGCTTCGTGTCGAGCTCCGACGCGCCGGCCCCGTACGGGCCGCCGAGCTCAACTGGCCTCGCTCGGCAGAGGGTCACAGCCACGCGTACACGCGCGCGCTCGCGCGCCCGGCTTCGTAGACTCCGCTCGTGCGCGTCCTGCTCGACGTCTCCGCAGTACCTCCCCGCCCGGTCGGCGCCGGCGTGTACACCATCGCGATCGCGCGGGGCATGTCGGTACGCCGCGACGTCGACATGCACCTCCTCACGCGCCGCGGCGACGTCGCGCGTTGGCGAGAGCTCGCGCCGACGGCCGAGCTGCATCCGCTGGCGCCCAATCGCCGCCCGACGAGGCTGGCATGGGAGCAAGCCGCAGGACCGCGCGTGGCGCACCGGATCCGTCCCGAGGTCTGGCACGGTCCGCACTACACCATGCCCTTGCGCTCTGCCGTCCCGACCGTCGTGGCGATGCACGACCTGACCTTCTTCGACCATCCCGAGTGGCACGAGCACGCGAAGGTCGTCTACTTCCGCCGCATGATCGCCGCGGCCGCTCGTCGCGCCGCGGTCATCGTCACCGGCAGCCACGACGCGGCCGCGGGCCTGCGGGCGCGATTCCGGCCGGGCGGTGACATCGTCGTCATACACCACGGCGTCGACCACGCGCGGTTCGCGCCGACTCGTGACGACGACGGGGCTGATCTGGCGTTGCTCGCCCGCCACGGCATCGAACGTCCGTATGTCGCGTTCGCGAGCACGATCGAGCCGCGCAAGGATGTGCCGACTCTCGTACGTGCGTTCTCGCGCATCGCCGCGGCGCACCGCGACCTCCAGCTCGTCGTCGCCGGCGGCGACGGCTGGGGGGTAGCGGACGCACGCGCCGCGATCGCCGCGAGCGGCGTCGCTACGCGCATCTTGCGCCCGGGCTACGTCGACAACGCCACCCTCGCCGCGCTCTTCCGGCGGGCCGAGGTCATCGCGTATCCGTCGCTCGTCGAGGGCTTCGGCATGCCCGCGCTCGAGGCGCTCGCGAGCGGTACACCGCTCGTGACGACGTCGGGCTCGGCCCTCGAGGAGGTCGTCGGCGACGCCGCGCTGCTCGTCCCACCGGCCGACCCCGATGCGCTCGCCCACGCGCTTTCGACCGTTCTCGACGACGCGACTGTCTCGGCGCGCCTGCGCGCGGCCGGGCCGGTCCGTGCGGCCACGTTCACCTGGGAGCGTTCGATCGACGCCCACGTCGAGGCGTATCGACATGCAATCGAACGAGGGGCCGTCGACCGACGGGGAAGTGGCGGACGGGCCGACGGCCACGGAGGCATCGGCACGGCCGTGCCCGGATGAGGTCGCTCGTCACCGGCGCGACCGGCTTCGTCGGCCCGCACCTCATCGCCCATCTCCGAGAGCACGGCGACGAGGTCGTGATCCCCGGAGACGTGAGCGAAGGGTTCGATCTCACCGATCGCGCAGTGGTGTTCCGCGTCCTCGACACGCAGCGACCCGAAGTCGTCTACCACTTGGCGGCCTGGTCGGACGTCGCCGCGTCGTGGCGCGATCCGACTGCGTGCCTGCGGGTGAACGTCGAAGGTACGGCGAACATCCTCGACGCAGCACGCGAATACGGGGTGCGGCGCGTCCTGGTCGTGGGAAGCTCCGAGGAGTACGGCAAGACCGACCCCGCCGGACCACGCCTGCGCGAAGACTCTCCGCTGCAGCCGATGACGCCATACGGAGCGAGCAAGGTCGCGGCGTCGTTCGTTGCCCTGCAAGCCTGGCTCGGCGGCGGGCTCGAAACGGTGCGCGTCCGCGCGTTCTCGCACACCGGCGCGGGTCAATCCGATCGATTCGTTGTCCCCGCGTTGGCTCACCGCATCGTCGAAGCCGAGCGCGAGCACGGCAAGACCATCACCATCGGCGCGCGCGAGCCGGTGCGCGATCTCTCCGACGTCCGCGACGTCGTGCGCGCGTACCGGCTCCTGATCGAGCACGGACGACCGGGCGAGGTCTACAACGTGTGCCGCGGCGTCGGCGTGTCGATCGGCGAGATAGCGGATCGCCTCGTCGAGCGTGCCGGTGGCC
>DATCCI010000534.1:0-2376 GCA_036511415.1 Acidimicrobiia bacterium | reverse complement strand
CCAGCACTGCGACGTTCGTCGCCAACGCCTGGGCGAATGCTCGCTACACCGAGCATCGATCGCGACCGCGTTGGGCCCGATCCGTCGCGTTCTACACCGGGTCGCTCGTGTCGACGAGCGCGGCGCTCGTGCTCGTCGGCGCCGTCACGACGAACCTCGGCGCGCAACTCGCGGTCCTCGTCGTGACCTGGTCGTTGGCGGCGGTCGTGCGTTTCGTCGTGATCGGAGGTTCCCGATGACGATCGCGTCGCAAACAATCGTGCCGCGGCCCATGGTGCAGAAGATGTCCCGCTGCCTTCTCGTCTCGGTCGGCACGACCCTGCTCAGCGCCGCCGTGCTCGTGGTGCTCGCGCTGGGTGCGGGCATGTCGGCCGGGACGGCCAACGTGATCGCGGTCTGTTGCGGCATCGGGCCGTCGTACCTGGCCAACCGCCACTGGGTGTGGGGTCGCTCCGGCCGGGGCAACCTCGCGCGGGAGGTCCTGCCCTTCTGGGCGCTCTCGCTCGCCGGCATGGTTGCGTCGACGGTGGCGGTCTCGGTCGTCGCGTCGGTCGCGGCGCGCTGGTCGACCTCCGCGCGTGCGGTCGCCCTCCCTCTTGCGAACCTCTCCGCGTTCGCAGCGCTCTGGCTCGCCCAGTTCGCGCTCCTCGACCGGGTTCTGTTCAAACCGATTCCCGAGGAGCACGTCGCATGAGCCTCATCAGCCCACCTCGGGTGGACGACTCCGTCCCATTCGAGGCGTCACCGACGACACCCGCGCCGCGGATGCGGCGCGTCGAGCGGCTGTGGCGCGGACCGGATACCGACCCCGCGTGGGTCCGGCCCGCGCTGCTCCTCCTGCTCGTGGTCACGGCCGCGCTCTACCTGTGGGACCTCGGCGCCTCGGGCTGGGCGAACTCGTACTACTCGGCCGCGGTGCAAGCCGGTACGAAGAGCTGGAAGGCATTCTTCTTCGGCTCGACCGACGCGTCGAACTTCATCACCGTCGACAAGACACCCGCGTCGCTGTGGGTGATGGAGTTGTCGGGGCGCATATTCGGCGTCAACGCATGGAGCGTGCTCGTACCACAGGCGCTCGAAGGTGTGGCCGCGGTCGGCATCCTGTTCGCGGCCGTCAAGCGTTGGTTCTCGCCGGCCGCGGCCTTGATCGCGGCTTCGGTCTTCGCGCTCACTCCCGTCGCGGCGCTGATGTTCCGGTTCAACAACCCCGACGCCCTGCTCGTGCTGCTACTCGTGGCCGGTGCGTACACGATGACCCGTGCCCTCGAAGACGGCCGGCTGCGCTGGATCGTGGCGACGGGCGCGTTGGTCGGGTTCGGATTCCTCGCCAAGGAGCTGCAGGCGTTCGTCGTCCTGCCGGCCTTCGGGCTCGTCTACCTGCTCGCGGGCCCGCCTCAGCTCGCGCGGCGCGTCGCCCACGTCGTGTTGCTGGGCGTCACGACCGTGGTGGCCGGAGGTTGGTGGGTCGCGGTCGTGCAGCTCTGGCCCGCGTCGAGTCGTCCGTACATCGGCGGGTCGCAGAACAACAGCTTCTGGAACGTGCTGTTCGGCTACAACGGTTTCGGCCGACTGACCGGCAACGAGTCGGGCAGCGTCGGGGGCGGCCCGGGCGCGACGGGACGGTGGGGACCGACCGGACTCACCCGCATGTTCAACGCGCAGTTCGGTGGTCAGATCTCGTGGCTCCTCCCCGCGGCACTGGTGCTGTTGGTCGCCGGCCTCGGGTTGACCGCGACGCGCGTTCGCACGGATCGCACACGCGCCGCGCTCGGACTCTGGGGCGGCTGGCTCGTCGTCACCGGCCTGGCGTTCTCGCTGGGCCAGGGCATCATCCACGAGTACTACTCGGTCGCGCTCGCGCCCGCGATCGGGGCGATCGTGGGAATCGGCGCGACGACGTTCTGGGCGCGCCGCGACCATGCGTTGGTGCGAGTGCTGCTCGGCTTCCTGATCGCGGTGACCGCGCTCTGGGCGTACGTGCTCTTGCACCGCACGCCGACTTGGTTCCCGATGCTGCGCGGCGCGTTGTTGGTGTGCGGCCTCGGTCTCGGCATCGTCGTGGCGATCGCGCCGGCCGTACGAGGACGCGTCGGTGTCGTGCTCGCGATCGCGGCGGTGACCCTCGGCCTCGCCGCTCCCGCGGCGTACACGCTCTCGACGGTCGCGCATCCGCACCTCGGCGCGATCCCGACCGCCGGTCCTGCGAGCGCGGCCGGCGGGCCGGGCGGCTTCGGCGCACGCGGTGGGAACCGAGGCTTCCCCGGCGCTGGTCCTCCGGGTGGGCTATTCGGCGGAGCGAACGGCGGTGTCGCCAATCCCGGTGCTGGTGCTCCCCCGTTCGGAGGTCTCGGGGGCGGAGGTCTCGGGGGCGGAGGT
>DATCCI010000533.1:0-3241 GCA_036511415.1 Acidimicrobiia bacterium | reverse complement strand
CCTCGATGAGCACGACCCGCATGTCATCTTCTTCACCAGCGGCAGCACCGGTCGGGCGAAGGGTGTCGTGCTGTCACACCGGACGAGCTACCTCCGCAGCTTCCCGAACCTGATCACGGACTGGGTGGGTGGGACCGTCTGCATGTTCCCGCTCTTCCACATGTCGGGCTGGTCGATGACCATGAACGCCTGGCAGATGCGGCTCCCCGTGCACCTGGCGTCACCGAACCCCGAGGCGATCCTGACAACCGCGCAACGTCGGCGGGCCAGCCGGCTGTACTGCCTGCCCGCGATCTGGTCCCGCGTCCTCGACTACGACCGGTCCGGCTTCGACCTTCGCAGCATCCGGGAGTGCGACACCGGGACCTCGGCGACCCCACCCGAGCTTCTCGCCGCGATCAAGGCCGCGTTCCCCAAGACCGTGACCCGGATCTACTACGGGTCGACCGAGGCCGGGCCCGCGACGCTGCTGGGCGACGCCGACTTGCTCCGAAAACCAGGGTCCGTGGGCCTCCCAGCCCCGGGCGTCGACCTGCGCCTCGGCGACGGCGGCGAGGTATGCGTCCGCAGCGCGTTCTTGATGGACGGCTACTTCGAGCAGCCCGACGCCACCGCGGCTGCCCTAGTCGACGGCTGGTATCACACCGGCGACCTCGGGGCGCTCGACGACGAGGGCTACCTCTCGATCGTCGGGCGGGCCCGGGACGTGCTCCGCACCGGCGGGGAGACGGTCGCACCGGGCGAAGTCGAAGCGGTCCTCGCCGGACATCCGGCCGTCGGCGAGGTCGCCGTCGTCGGGCTCCCCGATCCGCAATGGGGCGAGGTCGTCTGCGCGGTGGTAGTCCCCGTCGACGGACGACGCGATGACGTCAGCGTCGACTCGCTGCGCGCGCACTGCGAGGGTCGCCTGGCGTCGTTCAAGCAGCCTCGCCAAGTTGAACTCGTCGACTCGCTGCCGCGCACGCCCGCCACGGGGCAGATTCAGCGCACCCTGCTCGTCGAGCGGCTCACCGCGACGAGAGCAACGTGAACAACTCCGATTGACAGGCCCCGTCGGTCGGGCATAGACGTTCCCGTGACGTGGCCACACGGAGGGGGAAACGGATGGTCATCCAGAGGATCGCGCTCTCAATCGCCGTGGCGCTCGGGTTGGGCACCACCGGGTTGCTGAGCGGAACGGCAGTGGCGGCCAGCGGGAGCGGCGGCTCGGGGCAGTTCAAGAACCTCAAGCCGGTCAAGGCGCCCTCCCCCTGCACGAACGATCCGGGGGTCAGCGACACCGAGATCAAGGTTGGGGCGATCCTTCCGCAGACAGGCCCGTCGGCGCCGTCGTTCGCGGCCACCGAGGATGGCATGCGAGCTCGGATCGATCAGGCGAACGCCAGCGGCGAGCTCGGCAAGCGCAAGATCACCCTCACCGTCGCCGACGATGCCGGCGATCCGGCTCGAAACGTCACCGCGGCGCAGCAGCTCGTCGAGCAGAACGGCGTTTTCGGCATCATCGAGAACAGCCTCGCCGCTGACGCCAGCGCCAAGTACCTGAACCAAAAGGGGATTCCCGTCGCCGGCTGGCACCTCGGCTTGGCATCCTTCGGCACGTACCCGAACATGTTCGGTTGGCGAAACAGCCAGCCCCCAGACCCGGCCACGACCTTCACGAACCGGGATGTGCTCGTCTTGAACAAGCTCGGGGCAACGAAGATCGCGCTCGTCGGCGCGAACACCTCGAACAGCTCCACCTTCATCAACCAGATCGAGCAGGCCATCAAGCTGAGCCCGGGCATGAAGGTCGTCTACAAGACGACCGACGTGTCGGTGTCCCAGCGCGACTTCACGGCCGAGGCGCAGAAGATCAAGGACTCCGGCGCGGACGGTCTCTACACGGGAATGGACTTCCTGCAGAACGTGGCGCTGTCCGCGGCGTTGAAGCAGGACAACTACAACGTGAAGGCGACGGTGTATCCGGGGGGATATGACAGCCGCGTCGTGAACCTCCCCGGTATCGACGGCGTCTACTTCGGACTCGAGGTCATCCCGTTCGAGCAGAACCCTCCAGCTTTCCAGGCGTACAAGACCCAGATGCAAAAGGCCAACAAATTCTTCCAGGGTGAGATCCCCTATATCGGCTGGCTGTCGGCGGACACCTTCATCGAAGGGATCAAGGCCGCGGGGACAAGTTGCCCAACCCGGAAGGGGTTCATCACCAACCTGCGGCTCGAGAAGAACTGGACCGCGCACGGCGCGTTCGCGCCCATCGACTTCGCCACCATCTTCGGCCGCCCCTTCTACTGCACCTACTACGTACAGGTGCAGAACGGGGCCTTTGTCCCCTCGTTCGCCGGAAAGCCGGTCTGTGCGAGCGAGGTCATCAGCGGGAAGAAGGTGACGAAGCTGACCGCTGCGCAGCAAGCCCAGGGCTGACGGACGCGGACGCGCAGGGCCGGCCGTCAGCCGGTCCGGCGCGGCGACGGGAGGGCTAGTGACCGGGTACGTCCTCGCGGGCCTCGTGCTCGGGAGCATCTACGCGATCTCCGCCCTCGGCCTCGTGCTGACGTACTCGTCGTCGCGGATCGTGAACTTCGCGCACGGCTCGACGGCGTACGCGGTCGCGGTCTTCTACCACTGGCTGAACCATGAGCAGGGATGGTCGATCGTCTCGGCGGCAATCGTGGCCTTGTTGGTGTTCTCCCCCGCGCTCGGCCTGCTGCTGTGGGCGATTGTGTTCCGCCGCCTGACCCACGCGCCGTCGGCCATCCGCTTCCTGGCGACGGTCGGCCTCTGGGTGGCGTTGCCCGCCGCGGTGCGACTCGTGTTCCCGTTCAGTCAGGGCGAGATCTTCCAGCCGCAAGGGCTCGTGAAGGTGCCCGTCGACATCTTCCACCTCGATGCGCTGGGCGTGTCGATCAACGGAAACCAGATCGCCGTTCTGGTGGGCGCGGCCGCGGTGGTCGTCGGTCTGAGCGTGCTCCTTCGGGCCACACCGGTAGGGCTCGCGACGCGCGCCACGGTCGATTCGCCTCGCACCGCGGGGGTCTCCGGGATCAACACCACAATGGTGACCGCGGGATCGTGGATGATCGGGACCTTGTTCGCGGGCCTCGCCGGGATCCTGCTCGCTCCCATTTTGGGCCTCAACGACGTCCAATTCACGCTGCTGCTCGTCGCGTCGTTCGCGGCCGCGGTAGTCGGTCGGTTGACGAGCCTCTCGCTCACGTTCGCGGGGGCGATGCTCATCGGTTTG
>DATCCI010000532.1:0-2695 GCA_036511415.1 Acidimicrobiia bacterium | reverse complement strand
CGCGCAACACGCTGCCGTCGTGCATGGTGACGCTGACCACACCCGCGACGGGGATCGAGGCCACGATCTCCGGCGCGGGCGGCACGAAGTCGGACTCCGTGGCGGTTGTGTCGTGATTGCGGGTGAACAGGTAGCTCTTGGTCGAGCCCTCGTGGTCGTTGAAGGTCACGCATGGCGAGATGACGTCGATGAGCGCCAGGCCGCGATGGGCTGCGGCCGCCTTGATGATCGGCACCAGCTGCCGCTTGTCGCCGGAGAATCCGCGGGCCAGGAACGTGGCACCGAGGCTCAGGCCGAGGCTCATCGGGTCGATCGGTGGCACCTGGTTGGGATCGCCGCGCTTGGTCGTCGAGCCGACATCGGCGGAGGGTGAGAACTGACCCTTGGTGAGGCCGTACACGCCGTTGTTCTCGATGATGTAGACCATCCGAACATTGCGGCGGATCAGGTGCGCGAGGTGGCCCAGCCCAATCGACAGGGAGTCGCCGTCGCCGGAGATGCCGATGTAGAGCAGGTCGCGATTGGCCGCCGCGGCGCCGGTGGCGATGGGCGCCATTCGACCGTGGGCGGTGTTGAACCCGTGCGCGCCGCGGGCGAAGTATGCCGTCGTCTTCGCGGAACAGCCGATACCGCTGAGCTTGGCGATCCTGTGCGGCGGCGTCTCCATCTCCCACAGCGCGTGAACGATTGCGGCGGTCACCGAGTCGTGGCCACAGCCCGCACACAGCGTCGACATCGAACCCTCGTAGTCGTGGATCGTCAGGCCCAAGCTGTTGCGTCGCAATCCCGGGTGCTGGATGGGCGGCCTCTCGATGGACGGCATGGTCAGGTCTCCATCTGAGCACGGACGCCGTCGACGACCTCGCCGGCGCTGAGCGGTGTTCCGCCGTAGGCGAGCACTGATCGCAACCGGTCCTTGGGCACCGCCGTCTCCAGCACCAGCAGCGACCGCAGTTGCGCGTCGCGGTTCTGCTCGACCACGAAGCAGGTGTCATGGTCGTCGAGGAAGCTCTGCACCGCGGGCGAGAACGGGAAGGCTCGGATGCGCATGTAGTCGAGCGGAAGACCCTGCGCGTCGAGCAACTCGATGGCCTCGCGAACCGCGGGACCGCAGCTGCCAAGCGTGACCAGCGCCACGCGGGCCCCGCGGCTCTCGATCTGCGGGTCGGGCACGTGCATCGCTGCCGCAGCATGCTTGCTCGCCAGCCGATCGACAACCTGCAGGTACTCCTCCGGCGTCTCGGTGTAGCCGCCATGCTCGTTGTGGCCTGACCCGCGGGCGAAGTACGCACCCTTCGGATCGACGCCCGGAAGCGTGCGCGCGGCCACGTGGTCGCTGTCGGGGTTCGCGTACCTCTCGTATGCCCCGATCCGCTTCTCGAGCTCCTTGGCGCCGACGACGCGCCCGCGATCGGGCACACGAGCATCGTCCCACGTGAGCCGTGGGATCATCCAGTCGTTCATGGCGATGTCGACGTCGGAGAGCATCATCACCGGCGTCTGGAAGCGTTCGGCAAGGTCGAAGCTGCGCACCGCGAAGTCGAAGCACTCGGCGGGATCGCCGGGGAACAGGAGGATGTGTTTGGTGTCGCCGTGCGACGCATAGGCGCACGTGAGGATGTCACCCTGCTGCGTGCGGGTGGGCATCCCCGTGGACGGCCCCGCGCGCTGCACGTCGACGATCACGACCGGGGTCTCGGTGTAGTACGCCAGACCGATGAGCTCGGTCATCAGGGATATGCCGGGACCGGATGTCGACGTGAAGGCGCGTGCCCCGTTCCAGCTTGCTCCGATCACGATGCCGATCGACGCCAGCTCATCCTCGGCCTGCAGGATCAGGTAGTTGTTGCGTCCGGTTTCCGGATCGCGACGATATCGCTGGCACAGTTGCGTGAACGCGTCCATGAGCGACGTGGACGGCGTGATCGGGTACCAAGCGGCAACGGTGGCTCCCGCGTAGAGGAAGCCGAGCGCGGCGGCGGTGTTGCCCTCGATGAGGATCGCGCCCTCGGTGCCGTCCATGACGTGCACATGACAGGGGAGAGGGCAGTCGAAGTGCTGGCGCGCGTATTCGTATCCGAGCATCAGCGCGTGCTGGTTGGACTCGCGCAGCGTGTCCTTGCCCGCGAACTTCTCGGCGAGCAGGTTCGAGACGATGTCGAGGTCGATCGCCAGCAGCGCGACGACGGCGCCGCAGGCGACGATGTTCTGCATGAGCGTGCGCGCACGCGGGCTGCGGAAAGCCTCGTTGCACATCTGGGCCACGGGCATCCCGAGGTAGGAGACGTCGCTCCGCATCGCGGACGGATCCAGCGGCCAGCTCGAGTCCCAGACCACGTAACCGCCCGCGCGCACCTCGCGAATGTCCTGTGCATGCGTCTGGGCATTCATCGCCACCATCAGGTCGAACTCGCGGACGCGAGCCGTGTGCCCAGAGCCGTTGACCCTGATCTCGTACCAGGTGGGCAACCCCTGGATGTTGGATGGGAACAGGTTCTTTCCGGAGACCGGGAGGCCCATGCGGAAGAAGGCCTGCATCAACAGGTTGTTGGCGCTCGACGAGCCCGTGCCGTTGACGTTGGCGAGCTTGATGGCGAGATCGACGACCCGGCTCTTGCCCCGGTGCGCCGTTTCCGGTGCGAGGCGCTGGACGGCCATCAGGAGGCCCCCATCGGGATGGCGCCGCCCGCGGTGG
>DATCCI010000531.1:0-15545 GCA_036511415.1 Acidimicrobiia bacterium | reverse complement strand
GTTCAAGGGCCTGCTGAGCGCGGTGCGATCGGAGAACGCGCCGATTCGCTTCCAGGCCCGCGCCATTGTGGCGAGTCAGCTCGCGCTCATCGCGCTCGGCATCGCGCTGCACCACCCGTGGGTGTATTTCATTCTCTGGCTCGCGCCCTACCTCACGGTTTGGCGAGTGATCAACCGGCTCCGTTCGATCGCGGAGCACGGCGGGATGCAGCGCTCGAAGGACCGTCGGCTCACCACGCACTCCGTGAGGCAGTCGCCGCTCTCGCGCTTCTTCCTCGTTCCGTACCACATCGGATGGCACCTCGCACACCACGTCGACGCGGGAGTACCGATGGCTCACCTCCCGGCATTGCACGCCGAGCTGCGCCGCGCCGGCTACGTCGTCGAGGGGCTCGAGTACCGCAACTACACCTCGCTCTGGCGCAAGCTCGCGAGCGGTGCAAGCCTCGAGGGGTGACAACCTTCGACGACGTCGCGGCGTTGATGCGTGCCCAGACCGCGAACCGGCGACTGCGCAACGACCCGATCGACGACGACACGGTTCTCGAGCTCCTGGAGCTCGCCGCGCACGCCACGACCGGTCGCCGGCAGCGGTGTGCGTTCGTCGTCGTGCGCGACCCCGACGTCCGCCACCAGCTCGCACGGACCTACCGCCAGGGCTGGTCGATCTACAAGCGCGTCCTGCGGAGCCGCTGGAGCGACGACGCGCAGATCGAGGACCGCCAGTGGGAGTCCGATCACTTCGAGGACGTCCCGGTGCTGGTGGCGGCGTGCCTGCCGGGGCGGAGGCCGCTGTTCCCCGCGGTGGGCGCGGCCGCCTTCTACGGCGCCGCGTTCCCGGCCGTACAGAACCTGCTCCTCGGAGCGGCGGCGCGCGGGCTCGGTGCTTCGGCGACGACCCTGCCCCTGTGGTCCGTGTGGGAGGCGCGCCGGACCCTCGGATTGCCCCGGACCGTCACTCCGGTCTCGGTCGTGGCCCTGGGATGGCCGCGCGGGGCGGATGCCCCCTCCGGGATGGGCGCGCCGTCGCCGTTGGCCGGCAACGTCGTCCACCTCGACCGCTGGGGTCACCAGCCCTTTCGCGCCCGGCGCGACCCGGGAGCGGCCGACACGGCATAATGGGTGTCACGACTTCGAGGCAGGTGACGACGTGCCCAGAAAAGGACGAGCACGCCGCTTCCGTGAAGCGCGCAAGCTCAAGCAGGGGTACGACGATGGGCTGTTCCGGGAAGGTTCGGGCACCCTCGCGGATCTGAGCGACAACGCGGAAGGCGACGGCGAGGTAGACGACGACTTCGACGACGAGTTGGAAGACGAAGAGGACGACTGGGACCCGGATCACAAGCTCAATCTGTAGCGCGGAGCGGGTGGCTCAGGTCGTGCGAGGGTCGGGTGCGTCGCCGTCGATCTCGTAGCGCTCGATCGCCTCGGCCACGGTTTCGGCTTTGAGGTCTCCGGTCTGGGCGAGCCCGTCGAGCACCGCGACCACCACGTGGGCGGCATCGACCTCGAAGTGGCGCCGGAGCGCGCTGCGCACGTCGGAGAACCCGTAGCCGTCGGTACCGAGCACGATGTACGGCTGCGGCACGAACCGGGCGACGCAATCCGGAACTGCGCGCACCCAGTCGGAGACCGCCACCACCGGACCCGCCGACTCCGCGAGCCTCTCGGTGACGTACGGGGTACGGGGCGCTTCCGCCGGATGCAGACGATTCCAGCGCTCGCACTCGAGCGCGTCGTCCCGGAGTTGCTTCCAGCCCGGGACGCTCCACACGTCGGCGCCGACGTCGTAGTGCTCGGCGAGCATCTCCTGCGCCTCGAGCGCTTGGAGCACCATCGGACCGCTCGCGAGGATCTGCGCCCGTTGCGTGTGCTCCCCTGCCCCGGATCGCAACAGGTACATGCCGCGCACGATGCCGTCCTCGACACCTTCGGGCATGGCCGGCTGGACGTAATTCTCGTTGTACAGCGTGAGGTAGTAGAAGCAGTCATCCGGATCGGGTCCGTACATGCGGCGGATGCCGTCGCGCACGAGGACACCGACCTCGTACGCGAACGCCGGGTCGTACGCGCGGCAGTTCGGGTACGCGAGCGCGTACATCAACGACTGCCCGTCGCAGTGTTGCAGTCCTTCTCCCGACAACGTCGTGCGGCCGGCAGTGGCGCCGAGCAAGAACCCGCGGCCCCGCTGGTCACCGAGCGACCAGATCATGTCGCCGACCCGCTGGAACCCGAACATCGAGTAGAAGATGTAGAAGGCGATCATCGGATGGCCCCACGTCGCGTACGCGGTCGAGGCCGCGGTGAACGACGCCATCGATCCGGCCTCGGTGATCCCCTCCTCGAGCAGCTGGCCGTCGGCGGCTTCGCGGTACGAGAGCATCAGGCCTGCGTCGACCGGCTCGTACTGCTGACCGAACGGCGCATAGATCTTGAACTCGGCGAAGAGCCCGTCGAGCCCGAAGGTGCGTGCCTCGTCGGGGATGATCGGCACGACGCGCGGCCCGATCTCCGGCTCTTTCAGCAGCACACGTAGAAGGCGCGCGAACGCCATCGTCGTCGAGGCCGGCACCTTCTCCCCCGTGCCGGCCGTCAACTGATCGATGATCCCGTCGCGCGGGAACACGACCGTCTTCGAGCGTTCGGTCCGATCGGGAAGGAAGCCGTCGAGCGCGCGCCGGCGTTCCATCATGTACCCGTACTCGGGTGACTTCTCTCCGGGGTGGAAATACGGTGCCATCCCGGTCTCGAGGTCGCGGTCGGGGATCTCCATGTAGAGCCGGTCGCGCAAGGACTTGAGTTGGTCTGGGGTCATCTTCTTGATTTGGTGCGTCGCGTTGCGCGCCTCGAAATCGGCGCCGAGCGTCCAGCCCTTCACCGTCTTCGCCAGGATGACGGTCGGGGTGCCCTCGTGCTCCACCGCGGTCTTGTACGCGGCGAAGATCTTCCGGTAGTCGTGCCCGCCGCGTGGCAGGCGTTGCAGCTCGTCGTCGGATACGTGCTCGACCATCTTCCGCAGGCGCGGATCGGGTCCGAAGAAATGCTCACGGATGTACGCGCCCGACTCGACGGCGTACTTCTGGAACTCGCCGTCGACGGTCGTGTTCATCTTGTTGACGAGGACTCCGTCGACGTCGCGTGCGAGCAGCTCGTCCCATTGCCGGCCCCAGACGACCTTGAGGACGTTCCAACCCGTGCCGCGGAACGTCGACTCGCATTCCTGGATGACCTTGCCGTTCCCGCGCACCGGACCGTCGAGCCGCTGCAGGTTGCAGTTGACCACGAAGATCAGGTTGTCGAGCCGCTCGCGTGCAGCGAGGTCGAGGGCCGCGGTCGCCTCGGGTTCGTCGAGCTCGCCGTCGCCGACGAAGCACCAGACCCGGGCGTTCGTCGTGTCGACGAGCTTGCGGTCGTAGAGGTAGCGATTGAACCGCGCCTGGTACACGGCATTGAGGGGTCCGAGCCCCATCGAAACGGTCGGGAACTCCCAGAACCTCGGCAGCCGGCGCGGGTGCGGGTACGAGGGCAATCCCCGGCCACCCGTCTCGCGCCGGAAGTGGTCGAGCTGATCCTCGGTCAGGCGCCCCTCGAGGAACGCGCGTGCGTAGATACCGGGGGCGGCGTGGCCTTGGAAGTAGATCTGGTCGCCGTAGCCGCCGTCGCCCTTGCCCCGGAAGAAATGGTTGAAGCCGACCTCGTACAGCGACGCCGCCGACGCGTACGTCGAGAGGTGGCCGCCGAGCCCGTCGAAACGATGGTTCGCGCGGTCGACCATCGCGACCGCGTTCCAGCGGATGAACGCGCGGATACGGCGCTCGATGTCCTCGTCGCCGGGGAACCACGGCTCCTGTTCGGGTGCGATGGTGTTGATGTAGTCGGTCGTCACCATCGCCGGGACGAACGAGCCCTTCTCGCGCGCGCGCTCCATGAGCCGCGCCAGCAGGTAGTGCGCGCGCGGCTTTCCCTTCACGTCGATCACCGCGTCGAGTGACTCCAGCCACTCACCGGTCTCTTGTGGATCGACATCAGGGAGCTGATGGATCGAACCGTCGCTGAACATTGGTCTCCGTCCCTCGACGGATCATCGGCCGGTCGGGCCGGAGTCGTGAGCCGTCCGCGAGGACTCCCGTCCAGGGTACGGCGGCCGGGAACACTGCCGGTACCACCGACCGGGCGGGAGAGGGGCCGGTTGAGCACCGGCCGAGTTGTCCGGGCCGGTGCTCGCCGGGCGTCACCGGGTGGGCGCGGAGGGATTCGAACCCCCGACCCCCTGCGCGTCATGCAGGTGCTCTGCCAGACTGAGCCACGCGCCCGAGTGAGCGCGCCAGGATAGCGCGCCAACTCCTTTCGCCCGGATGGGAGTTACCGTTTGCCGATGGGACTCCTCGACGGGCATCGCGCGCTTGTCACCGGGGGCGGCTCGGGTATCGGGGCCGAGACGTGTCGCCGGATGGCGGCCGAGGGCGCGCAGGTCGCGGTACTCGACGTGAACGCCGAGCATGCCAACGCGGTCGCCAAGGAGATCGACGGCCTCTCGTACGCCGTCGACGTCACCGATTTCGACGCGCTGGCGGCCGCGATGCGCGACGCGGCCGAGCACATGGGCGGGCTGTCACTTCTCTACAACAACGCGGGCGGGAGCACGCTGTCTCCGATCCACGACTACGACGTGGCGGAGTGGCGACGCATCGTCGATCTCAACCTCACCGGTGTCTTCCACGGCTTCAAGGCCGGCGCCCCGTTGATCCTGAAGAACGGCCACGGCGCGATCGTGTCGACTGCCTCGATTTCGGGCACCCGGCCTGCCGCCGGCGAGGCGCCGTACGCGGCCGCCAAAGCCGCGGTTGTCGCGCTCACGGCGAGCGCGGCGCTCGAGTACGCCCCGACCATCCGGGTCAACGCGGTCTCACCGGGCATGATCCGCACACCGCTCACCGAGCTCTTGCTCGATCAGCGGGGCATCGGTCTCGAGGACCGACAACAGGCGAAGACGCCACTCGACCGGATCGGCACGCCCGGCGAAATCGCCGACGTCGTCGTATTCCTGTGCTCCGATCTGGCCCGGTTCGTGACCGGCCAGAATCTCGTGGTCGACGGCGGGATGACGCTCCACGGTTCCGGCGTCGACGGGGTCCTCGAGGTCGTGCGCGATCTCCTGTCGAGGCGTTGACTACGCCCTTACGTCACCATCACATTCGGGGGCGATGCTGACGACATGAGATTCACCAAGACCATCGCATCCGCAAGTGTCGCAGCCGTCCTCGGCCTCGGTGGCGTTTCCGTCGCCGGTGCCGCCTCGACCCCCAGTTCCTCGAAGCCGGCCACGGTCGTACCCGCGACCAAGAACCCCACGGTCAAGAAAGGCGTTGGCACCGCCCTGCGCCGGCGGATCCGGCGCCAGGCCGGTCGCCTCGCCGCCAAGACCATCGGCATCACACCCGCCGATCTCCGCCAGGAGCTCCTGTCCGGTAAGACGATCGCGGCGATCGCGACCGAGCACGGCGTAAACCCGCAGAAGGTCATCGACACGGTCGTCACCGCCGCGAACGCCAAGATCGCCAAAGCCGTGTCCTCACACAAGATCACGGCCGAACGCGGCGCGAAGTTGAAGACCCGGATCGACAACGCGATCCCGAAGATCGTCAACGACTGGCACCCGAAGGCTGCCGCCAAGAGCTAGACGTGCTGAACGTAGACGTTGGATCAGCAGTTCGACGGGGTCCCCTCGTGGGCCTCGTCGAACTGCTTTCGGCGATCGGTTAGCCGGTGTGGGACGCTCACCGGATGGGGCGTCGTTGGCCGTTGCGAGTTCGCGAGGTTGCGGGCGTTCCGGCGACTCCCCCTCCGGGAGTCGCGGCGCTTGCAACCACGGTGCGTGCACTGCTCGGCCGCGCGCACGACGGGATGGGTCTCCCGTTCCAGGTGTTGTTGGAGCGGTTGACCGGTGCACTCGACGCACCCGCGTTGTTCGCCTTCGTCGAGCTCGGTGTCGCGGAACAGCTCGCGACGCCGAGGCGCGCTGATGAGATCGCGCCGGGCCTCGGCGTTCGCGCCGACTCGCTCGAACGGCTACTCGGCTATCTCGCTTCGCGTGGATGCCTCCGCCGCGACGCGCGGGGCCGCTATTCGGCCAACCGCGTGACGAAGCTCCTCACCGACGAAGGCGGCTGGTCCGGCTGGGTTCGGTTCCTCGGTGCGCCATGGACGATGTCGGCGTACGCGCAGCTGCTGGGTGCCGTGCGAGATGGTGCCGATCCGATCGAGATCGCACACGGAACCGGCTTCTTCTCGTACCTCGGCGCGCACCCGGCGGCCGCACGGGCCTTCCACGAGGCGCAGGCTGCGGGCGCACGCCTGCAGGCCATCATGTGCGCCGACGCTCTGCCGCTCGCCGGTGCGCGCTCGGTCCTCGACGTCGGCGGCGGCACGGGAACGTTCTTGAGCAACGTCCTCGCCACGCGTCCAGCACTGCGCGGCGCAGTCTGCGACCTGCCCGACGCGGCCGCCGGAGCCCGCGCGACCTTCGCAGAAGCAGGAGTTGCGGATCGCGCGACATTCGAGGCGTGCGACTTCTTCGTGGCGGTACCGGCCGGCTACGACCTGCACGTTCTCACCGCGATCATCCACGACTGGTCCGACGAAGATTGCACACGCATCCTGCGGAACTGCGCGGATGCGCTCGCACCGGCCGGGCGAATCTGTGTCGTGGAAACCGCGCTTCAGCCCGGTCGATACGGCTCGTTCGTGCAGGCAACCGACCTGCTCATGCTCGCGTTCACCGCCGGAGGCCGAGAACGAACGGCCACCCAATACGACGCTCTCTGGGAGCGAGCCGGCTTGTCCTGCACTCGCCGACACTCGCTGGCCTCTGCGGGCACGCTCTTCGAGCTGCAGCGAGCCGTTCGGACCGCGCGCTGAGCCGGCGAATCGATCCTGCGTTCAGCCCGAGGTCGTCGGACGCGGCGAGAACAGCGGTTCGAAGACGAGCCGCCAGTCGATGTTCGGCACTCCGGGAATCAGGAGGTCGGCGAACGCGAGACCGATCGGCCCGATCTGTGCGGAGCGAGCGAGAATCTCCAGGACGCGTCGCTCCTCTCGGGTCCGCGCACCGATCGCCGTGAGGTAGTCGTCCTTTGCCGCTTCTTGCACGCGGTGCAGGCTTGCGGCCACGCGAGGTTGATGGCGTGCGGCGAGATACGACTCGATTCGGAAGAGCCGCCACTCCTGCCGGGGCTGACTGAGGTATCCGGCGAAGAGGCGCGCACTCGCGCGGCCGGGGTCGTCGTCGACGAGCACCTCGTCGATTGCAGTGAGATCGTCGGTGAATCGTTGGGCGAGGAGGATCTCGATGGCGTGTTCGAGGAGGTCCACCTTGGTCTCATAGCGCCCGTAGATCGCTCCCGACGTCAGTCCCGCCCGGCGGGCGATCCGAGAGCCGGTCGCGCGCTCCATACCCACGCGCGCGACGATGGCAGCCACCGCATCGACGAGCGCGTCCTCGACCGGGTCGCCCGTTTGCGCGTGCACCGATTTCATGTCGTCCACGACGAGACGCGTCGTCGGTCCCGCGTACGGCTGCGCGAACGACCAGGCGAGGCGCCGCAGGAGCGGGCTCCAGTCGAGCCGCAGCCGACCCGGGGCCGCGTGCAGGAGGATCCCCCAGATCGTCCCGAGCGTGTACACGACCTGGGCGCGTCGCCGCCGCCGACGCGCGCGCGGTCCGGCACCCCAGTCCGCAACCCATTGCCGGACGTCGGTCAGCACGACCTCCTCCAGCTCGTCGATACGCCGGGCCGACGCGAGCAACTCGAGTGAGACGACCGTCTCCTTCCGAGGTGAGGTCAGCTCGCGGAGCAGGTCGTCGAGCGCGACGGTGTCGTCGCGGTCGACCAGTGCGGCGATCGCGCGGTCGAGGAGTGCGAAATGGCGGTCGCGCGCGCGCGCCGTCCAGACCGCGGCGGCCAGCTCACTCCCGTTCTCGTACCGCCCGTACAGCGCACCTGTGGTCAGACCGGCACGACGCGCGACTGCCGTCATCCCGAGCGCGTCCACCCCGACGTCGTAGATCTCTCGGAGCGCCGCGTCGAGGATCCGCTCGTCGTTCTGTTGTGTCGACTTGGATCGTCGCCGGGTCGACATCGGCGTCGCGGAGCGGAGGTCGGGGCCGGGTCGATTCGGAGCCAACCTTCCGCTCCCTCCGGTTCGCCGACCGTCACACCTCGTAAAGGCTGCGTAAACAGTGAGCCCGATCGGGCCGCCCATTCATTGCTAGCGGATCGACCCGTCGCGGGCCGAATGATACGGTCTACAATCGGTTCGAGGCGGCGGCGCCGGTGCCGAGATGCGGGGTGGCACCATGCAACACAGCAAGGAATCTCTGACGGGTTTCGTGTCCCTTCACGTGTTGGGACCGGTCACCGGGAGCGTCGGCGCGTGCACGGTGAAGATCACCGCTCCGCGTCAACGCGCACTCCTCGCATACCTGTTGATCAACGCGAATGAGACGGTGAGCACGTCGAAGCTGATCGACGGGATTTGGGGCGGCTCGCCCCCGCTACACCCGGAGTCCACGCTCCAAATCGTGGTGAGTCGGCTGCGCCGCGCGCTCGGCGCCATCGCGCCGCGGCTCGTCCGCGACTCCTCGGGCTATCGGATCGAGCTCGATGCGATGGAGCTCGACCTCCTGCGGGCCCAATCTCATTTCGTCGACGCGCAGCGAGCGATGCGCGACGGCGATGCCGCACACGCCGCCGCGTCGCTCGAGTCTGCGCTCGGGTGCTGGACGGGCGAGACCCTCGCCGACGTCGCGAACTTCCCCTTCCGTGACGCCGCGTCGCGACAGCTGCACGAGTTCCGGCTCGAGCTGGTCGAGCTCCGGAATGTGGCGTATCTAAGATGCGGTCGTCATCTCGAGGTCCTCGAAGACATCGAGACGTGGATCCGCGACGAGCCTTGGCGGGAACGGCTCCGCGCACATCAGATGATCGCGCTCTACCGGACCGGTCGCCAGATCGAGGCGCTCGCGGTGTATGAAGCGCTGCGTCGCTTGTTGTGCTCGGATTTCGGCGTCGAACCCGGCGACGACATCCAGCGCTTGCACGGCCGTATCCTGCGACGCGATCCAACACTGCTCGAGAGCCGCTGCACGAGCGACCATTCGTCACCGGTGGATCTCACGCTCGAGGAGGAGCTGCTGGTCGAGCGCCTGCGCCAGATCGCGCTCGACCCGACCAATGTCGTCATCGTGGAGGGCGGGCCCGGGGTCGACAAGACTTGGCTCGTCGTCGAAGTCCCGCGCCGCGTTCGACACGGCCACGGCGAAGACGACGTCGACGCCGAAAACGGATTGCGACGCCTGCGATTCGACGACGCGCTCGCCCGGATCTCGACCTGGCGCCCCCAGGACGACACCCGGCCGGACCGCACGGCGGCGGTTTCGTCTCACTGAGCGCGCGCGAGTATCGATGCCGCTCGTGACGGAGCGGGGTTGGGCCGACGCGCGACTCACGTTGCTGATGTTGAAAGCGTGGCGACAGTTGCTCCCGTCATGATCCCGGGATGCCGGACGATGCGTCCCTCGGACGCAGCTTTCCCGAGGCCGCGGTTGTCGCGACCAGAACCGAGGCCGGGACCGAGGCGGAAACCGAGCTGCCCGTGTCGACCGCGACCGAGGCCAAGAGCCTCATCGACCTCGCCGAACGCATGGGAATCCCTGCCGACGCCGCGATCCGTCAGGTCGGGCAGATCATGGCCGAGCTCGACGGGTGCCGGCACCGCCACGAGTCCGGCAGTGCCGCCGTGGACAGAATGGTCCCGGAGGAGTGATCATCCACGTCATGCAACTCGTCAAGGGTCGGTACAAGTGCTCGTGGTGCGGAGCGGATCTCAACCTGCCGTTCGACGACCGTTCGACGGTCGAGCTCATCTCCGTGCACGGGGAGACGGACGTGCAGATCATCGAGGTCGACGGCGAGGAACATCACCGCTGCGAACGGCCGGGTGGGTCGACGTAGGGCGTCCGTGCGTTCGAGCCCAGTCCCGGGTCAAGGCGCGGCCGTCTGGCCGCGCGGCGCCAGCGTCGCGTCGAGCGCGACGAGAACATACAGGGCGGGCAGCACGATCGACCGTTCACGTACGAGAAGGCCGAAGTTTCCAAAGGCTTGGAACAACAGGACGTAGAGCAGCGTGAGTACCCAGGCGTAGAGGAGAAACGGCTCCTCGCGCAGCATCCGCAGCGACAACGCCACCGATTTGCGGCGATAGAAGATGAAAGCCGCGAGTGCGGCGCCCTCGAGGGATGCGACGATCTGGTTCTTCGATTGGACTTCCCACGGGAACGGCCGAAGCAACACCGTGATGGCGTCTTGGGGTAAGCGCAACGGCGAGAGCGAAACGTTGGTCTGTACCTTGGAATGTCCCTGCGTCGTACTGGTACTGGTGGCTTCCAGCTCGCTTTGAACCGCGCTGGGTGTGAGTGCAGTGATGTGCAGTCGCTTCGCGCCCTGCGTCACCCCGAACGCGGCGGCGAGTACGACGAGAACGATGCCGATCGGCCTTGCGAGTGAACTCGTCTTCGTGGATTTCTTGCGCACGCGACCGAGCACGTACGCGAACGCCAACGCGATGGTTGCCAGGCCGAGAAGGTGCGCCCGAACGACATTCACGAGCCACCCACCCGGTATCGAGATCAGGAACCCGTAGAACACTTGACCATTGAGTATGTAAGCGACGCCCAGGGCTATCGAACCGAGCCCGAACTGCATCAAGGCTTCTTTGCCAATTCCTGCGGGCCAGAAAACGATGCTCGGAGCGAAGGTGATCAGGATGAAGAACAGCTTGCGGTCGAGGACCGGGAGTGCAACGACCGCGGCGCGGTACCACAGATACGACCCGACGAAGGCGATCAAGCTGTACACGAAGAACCCGGTCCATATGTCACGGCCGAAGAGGTAGTAGACGACGCCGGTGAACCAACGCATGAAGTTGCTCGACTTCAGGTTGGACAGAGCCGGCGTGACGGCGCCGACCTTTCCGAGCCACGCATTGGCGTACCGCTTGCCGTAGATGTCGAAGCCGCTCGCGTCTCCCAATGAACCGTTCTTCAGCAACGTGAAATACCGCAGCACCGTGCCGAACAGCTTCGCGACCACCCCCCAGACCAACAAGCGTCCGAGCCACGGTTCGTCGGGATGTCGCCGCTGCAACCACGACGAGTAACCGATCGTTCCGAGGAACCCAATGACCGGAATCAGAATGCGCGACAGCACCGGAACATCCGCAAAATGCGCAGTCGCCATCACGACGACCAGCAGGATGACTGCAACGATGAACGCCGGCGACCTTCCCGGACCCGCGACCGATCGCTCGAACGCGCCTCTCAGATGTTTCGCGTCGTCGTCGGACGTGACCTGAGTCGACGGAGCCGGCTGCACCACACCGGGGACCTTCGCCGTGCGATGTGCCCACCACGGCGTCGATTTCCGACTCCGATCAGCCCACCAAGCCGACCCGCGGCCGCGCGAGGCATCGCCGTCCGGAGGTCGCGGACGACCGAGGTCGCGGCGTCCGTCGTCCGGGTCAACCATCGACGGGCAGCCGCGTCCCGACACACTCGCGGAAGAACGCGAAGAGCCGCGGGAAGAAGTGCCCGGCCACCGACGGCAGGCCGATGCACCCGTGCGGCGTCTCGGGATACACGAGCAGCTCGGTCCGATTGCCCGCGACCTCCCAGCGCGCCGCCATGAAGAGGGTGTCGTCGAGGAGATGGTCGTTGGTGCCGACGGTGAAGAGCGCGGGTGGCATTCCGTGCAGGTCGGCGTAGAGCGGTGAGACGTCGGGATCGCGGCGCTTCTCGTCGGACATGCCGGGCAGGAAGAGGTCGAGCGGGAGGCCGGTGCCGTCGAGGATGTCGCTGTTCGGCGGTATCCCCACGCCGCGCTGACTCGGGGTGCGCGAGAGGTCGTACGCGCCGAAGACGAGGTTCGCGCCGAGAAAGCGATCGACGGCGTGGTACTCGTCGCGCATACGGCGCAAGGTCACCGCGGCGAGGTGCGCACCGGCGGATTCGCCGCCGATGAGCAGCCGATCGGAGCCGAACTCGTCACCCGCGTGCTCGAGTAACCAGCAGGCCGCGGCCTCGCAGTCGTCCGGGCCCGCGGGGTACGGGTGCTCGGGTGCGAGGCGGTAGTCGACGCTCACGACGGCAAGACGACACGTGTCGACGATGATCTCGTGGAGCTGATCCATCATCTCGGGTGACCCCGCCATCCACGCGCCGCCGTGGATATGGAGGAGCACCCCGTCGGGCTGCTGGGGCGTGAACGTGCGGAGCCGGATCGGTCCGGCCGGTCCGTCGATCGTGCGGTCGATCGCGCGGTCCGAGGGCGCGCCCCCCAGCTGTGTGGCGCGGTGAGCCGCAACCAGGTCTTCGACCGAAGAAGATGCCGTGTCGCTCCCCCGCCACGGCATCGACGCGACGAATGCCGCCGCCTCCTCTCGGAGCTGCGGCCGAACCGCCTCGAGCTCGTCGTCCCAGAGGGCCATTGCCGCCGGAGCCTAGGGCCTGTCGGCAGCCATGAGCAGATCAGTGCTCCGAGGCGAGACCCTCGCACAGGGCAAGATACGACTCGTCCGCTCGGCGCGCTCCGCTCCTGCGCGCGCGTAAACCGCACCGTTGACGAGCAGCAGCACGCGAGCACCCGCTGACTCTTGCAGAGGGGGTCGTTGCGTGACATGCTCCGCGGGCCCTGTCACGGGGAGCGGCGCTCTGGTTCCGGGGAGCAGACGGCAGCGGGGGGTTGGTATGTCGCCAAGGCGAGTTCTCGCGATGTTCGCGTGTGCCATGGTCGCGTTGGGGCTCGGTGGCTTCGTCGGCACTGCGTCTGCGGCGGCTCCACCTCCCAACGACTTGATCGGCGGCGCGACCGTCGTTTCCGCGTTGCCGTTCCAGCGGACGCTCGACACGACGGGAGCGACGACGGACGCGAACGACGCGCAGGTGAACCAGACTTGCGGTGCTCCGGTAACGAACAAGAGCGTGTGGTACAAGTTCACTGCGGGCGCCGGCGACACCCTTCTCGCGGTCGACACGACCGGGAGCACGTTCTCCTCGGGTGTCATCATCGCGACGGGCGCTCCGGGCGCGCTGACGACCCAGGCGTGCGGTCCGGTCACCGCCAAGGCCGCGGTCGCGTCGGGCAAGACCTACTACATCTTGGCGTTCGACGACACCGGTTCGGGTGGCACGTTGCACATCTCCATTCACGGAGCCGCGCCCGCGCCGGCAAACGACAAGATCGGCCACGCCGCCAATGTTTCCGCGTTGCCGTTCCGCGCCACGCTCGACACGACGGGCGCCACGACCGACGCGGTCGACACGCAGGCGAACGCAAGCTGTGGTGCACCGGTAACGGGTAACAGCGTTTGGTACAAGTTCACGCCCGGACCGAACGACGGCAACATCTTCGCCGACGCCTCTACGAGCGACTACTCCGCGGGTGTCCTCATCGCCAGGGGCACACCCGGTGCGTTGACGACTGTGTCATGCGGTGCATTCTTCGTGACCGCCAAGACGACGCCGGGGACCACGTACTTCATCATGATCTTCGACTTCGGTGGTGCGGGTGGCGGCACGCTGAGACTCAACATCGGCGATGCTCCGAGCATCGCCTACGGCGTCCACGAGCATGTGAGCATCGACCCGCACGGGGTGGTGCACCTCGCCGGCGCCTACATCTGCACCGGAGCGAGGAGCCTCGATATCTCGGGAACTCTCATCGAGATCGTGGGTGAGAAGGTGCCCGTCGGCCACTTCGACACGCTGGGCGTCCCCGCGCCCAACTGCAACGGCAAGCTGCAGTCGTGGACAGGATTGGTGCTACCGAACAACATCTCATTTGCGGAGGGCAAAGCGGCAGCGTTCCTCCATGCGTCCGCCTGCGGCGACATCGTGTGCACGTTTGTCAGCGAGACGCGCGTGGTGATCCTGTCAAACAGTGCCGCCGCCGCATCCGGCCCGGCGCCCGGCGCGAGTACCAGCATCGAGACGGTCCGTCGACCCTCGGGACGCAGCTACGGGAATGCCGTTCACGCCGCCACCGCCACCTGGGGTCACTAGACAACAAGACCAGACGTCAAGACCGATCACGCCGACGCTTCGTCCAATGAGGTGCTTGTGTCACGATTCTTGAAGACCATCCCGGTTGCAATGCTCGTGAGCGCGGTCGCAGGTATCGGTCTCACGGCTCCTCCGGCGCTCGCCGGCACCGCGCACATCGGCAAGATCACGGTGAAGCAGGTCCGTCTCGACTGGACCCCGACGCGCACCTCGGCCGAGGTCGCATCGCTGAAGGCGCAGACGACCGCGAGCACGTCGATCCAGATGTTCACGGCGACCGTGCACGACGGCGGTTCGACGTTCCACTACACGATGGCCGGTAAGAACCCGTTCGTCACCCAGACGCAGCCCAGTACCACGGTCAATACCACGCTGATTCCCATCGTCATCAAGTTCTCGAACGGCGACACGTGGGACCCGAGAGTGATCGACTCGTGCGACTCGCAGAGCGCGCTGACACGCGCACGGAACTCGCCCATCTTCGTGGCCCAGCCCTGGAAGTTCGGCGGTACAAGCGTGGGCACGGGTCAATACATCGACGCCTTCCAGCGGGGCGAGTTCTACCGCGAGACCAAACCGACGGGCATCAACCCCGGCTACCACGTGAAGCTGGCACCCACGACGCATACGCCGCTCGTGGTGCAAGTTCCTGCGGCTGACGCGGCCGAGACCACGACCGTGTGCGGCACACACAAGCTCGGCGCGGTGGAGATCAACTACCTCGACACCCAGATCCAGAACTACATCACCGGCACACTCGGAGCCGCGGCCAAGACAACGTTCCCATTCTTCTTGCTCGGCAACGTCGTCGAGTACATCGGCTCCACCAGCCAATGCTGCGTGCTCGGCTACCACAACGCGATATCGAACGCAGGCGGGCTGCAGACCTACGGCGTGTCGATGTATGACAACTCCGGCGACTTCAGGGGTAACGCCGACACGACGGTCATGGCGCACGAGGTCGGTGAGTGGATGAACGACCCGATTGGCACCAACCCTACGAAGCCGTGGGGCAACATCGGCCAGGTCTCGGGCTGCCAGGCCAACCTGGAGGTCGGCGACCCCTTGTCCGGCACGGCGATCACCGACACGCTCAACGGCAAGAAGTACCACCTGCAGGAGCTGGCCTTCTTCAGCTGGTTCTACCACTCGTCACCGAGCCTCGGTGCCAACGGATGGTTCTCGAGCAATGGGACGTTCCGCAAGTCGGCCGCGCCCTGCACCGGCTGAGCGCAAGTCGAATCTCTCGCACTGAAAAGTCGGCGCGGTCGTCGCGGGTCAATCGTCGGGCGGGAGCATGAAGACGACGCGAACCGGCAGCGGCGCGCCTTGACCTCCGCCACTCGGCGGCACGCGGTGCCACCGGTGCGGCGAGGACTCCTGTGCATGCATGGCCGCGGTGAGATCGACGGCGCGCTCCGGCGTCATG
>DATCCI010000530.1:0-3278 GCA_036511415.1 Acidimicrobiia bacterium | reverse complement strand
ACAGCATCGGCCACCACCGCCAAACGCTCAACCTTCTCGGCTACGCGCTCATGGTCAACGGCCTCGCCCTCCACCGCCACCGACGCCGGCGTACCGCGCGCGCCGCCTAAACACACGCCACACGCACTACACGACCAGCTTCGACGCGCTCGAACACAACTCCGCGCACCGAAAATGGACCGGCAGACCCCGATCGCCGCTCCCATTCACCACCATCAGGACCCCAGCCCACCGCACCACGAAGTTTTCTGCCAGGTATTCTCCAACCCCCGCCCTCGTAGCTCAGGGGATAGAGCATCGGCCTCCGGAGCCGTGTGCGCAGGTTCGAATCCTGCCGAGGGCGCGCTTTGGAGGTGGCGCGTTTCGGGCGCGCACACCCTCACCGACACCCTTGGACCGAGATGAGCCACGAGCATCGGGGCGACAGCGCCTCCGACGAGATCTGCGTCAACCCGCTCTTCGCGCGACGAGCGGAGAACGCGATCCCGCGCTGGCGGATACCGGACGACGAGATGCTGCCCGAGACGGCGCACCAGATCATCCACGACGAGCTGTTCCTCGACGGCAACGCCCGCCAGAACCTCGCGACATTCGTGACGACCTGGATGGAGCCCGAGGCCACGCAGCTCTACATGGAAGCGTTCGACAAGAACATGATCGACAAGGACGAGTACCCGCAGACCGCGGCGATCGAGGAACGCTGCCTGCACATCCTGGCCGATCTGTGGAACGCGCCCGATTCCCACGCGTCCATCGGTACGTCGGCCATCGGGTCGTCCGAGGCGTGCATGCTCGGCGGTCTCGCGTTCAAGCGCCGCTGGCAGAACGCGCGACGAGCCGCAGGCAAGTCGACGGAGTCGCCCAACATCGTGTTCAGCTCCGCGGTGCAGGTGGTCTGGGAGAAGTTCGCCAACTACTTCGAGGTCGAGCCGCGCTACGTGCCGATCACGAAGGACCGGCCCTACCTCACGCCCGACGGCATGCTCGCGGCGGTCGACGAGAACACGATCGGTGTCGTGCCGATCCTCGGCGTCACCTACAACGGCGTCTACGAACCCGTGCGGCAGCTCGCCGATGCGCTCGACGCGCTCGAAGCCCGTTCCGGCCTCGACATTCCGCTGCACATCGACGCGGCCTCGGGCGGTTTCATCGCGCCGTTCCTGGATCCACAGCTCGAGTGGGACTTCCGCGTGCCGCGCGTGCACTCGATCAGTGCCTCGGGGCACAAATTCGGCCTCGTCTACCCGGGCCTCGGGTGGATCGTCTGGGCGAGCCGCGATTACCTGCCCGAGGAGCTGGTCTTCAACGTGAGCTACCTCGGTGGGAACATGCCGACGCTCGCGCTGAACTTCTCGCGACCGGGTGCCCAGGTGCTCTTGCAGTACTACAACTTCCTCCGGCTCGGTCGTGAGGGCTACCGGCGCGTCATGCAGGCGTCGAAGGACGCGGCGCGGTACCTCGCCAGGGAGCTGTCGAAGATGAATGCGTTCGAGGTGCTCACCGACGGGTCCGACATGCCGCTCGTCACCTGGACCACCGACGGTCGCGATCGGCACTGGGACCTGCACGACCTGTCGGCGAAGCTGCGCGAACGGGGCTGGCAGGTACCCGCATACCCGATGCCGGCAAGCATCGACGACATGACGGTGATGCGCGTCGTGTTCCGCAACGGCGTCTCGATCGACCTCACCCGCCTGCTGCTCGACGACATGAAGGCCTCGCTGCGCGTCCTCGACGCGCGGACGGCACCGATGCCCCGAACCGAAGCTCCGCCCATCGGCTTCCATCACTGAGCGAGCGCCGACGCGTGCGCCGGATTCGACGCCGGGCCGCGGGCGAAGGAAGCTGGTAACCAGAACCTGGTCGGGCTCCCGAACCCGAGCGGGAGACGGAACCCGATCTCGTCACAAGCCCAATCTCGTCACAAGCCCAATCTCGTCACAAGAAGGAGGCCATCGCCGTGGTCGACATCACCGAGTACGAGGCGCGCCAGATCGCTCAGGCGAATGCGTCCGGTCGGACCCCGGTCGTCTTCATCCACGGCCTGTGGCTGCTGCCGATGAGCTGGGATCGGTGGCGCCAGGTGTTCGACGACGCCGGCTACACGACGCTCGCGCCCGGTTGGCCCGACGATCCGAACACGGTCGGAGAGGCGAACGCGCATCCCGAGGTCTTCGCGCACAAGACGGTCGGGCAGATCGCCGACCACTTCGAAGAGGTGATCGGCGAGCTCACGAAACGTCCTGCACTCATCGGGCACTCGTTCGGCGGGTTACTGGCCCAGATCCTCGCGGGCCGCGGTGTCGCCGATGCAACCGTCGCTATCGATCCGGCGCCGTTCCGAGGCGTGCTGCCGCTCCCCATCTCCGCCCTCAAGTCGTCCGCGCCCGTGCTCGGCAATCCCGCCAATCACGGACGCGCGGTTCCGCTCACCTACGAGCAGTTCCGGTTCGCCTTCGCGAACGCGGTCGGCGAGGAGGAGGCGCAGGAGTTGTACAACACGTACGCGGTGCCGGGATCGGGAGTCCCGTTGTTCCAGGCGGCAACCGCGAACCTGAACCCTTGGACCGAAGCGAAGGTGAAATCGAAGAACCCCGACCGCGGACCGTTGCTCATCATCGACGGCGAGAAGGATCACACCGTCCCGTGGGCGATCGCGAACGCGTCCTACAAGAAGCAAAAGCGCAACAAAGGCGTCACCGAGATCGTGAAGATCCCGGGTCGTGGCCACTCCCTCACCATCGACCACGGCTGGCGCGACGTCGCCGACACCACGCTCGCCTTCGTCAAGCGATTCGTCAAACCCTGACCGCGGCCGTCAACCCGTTGGACCGAAACGTTCGACCCGGATCTGTTCCACCGCGAGACCGGCGCCGACGAGGACGTCACTCGCGGCATCGGCAAATCCGGATGAGCCGCAGATGTACGCGCGGGTTCCCGGTGCAATGGGCTTGGGGAGGTCGTCGCCCGTGAGGCGCGCGGGCGGCCGCGAGAACGACGGCGGCGCCGCGCGCGTATAGACGAGGGTCGTCTCGGGTCCGGGGATCTCGTTCGCGTAGTAGAGATCGTCCGGGGAGCGCACCGAGGCGACCAGCCGGATCAGGTCGGACCGGCCCGCTCTACGTGCGAGCCGCAACATCGCCATGAGCGGGACGATGCCGGAACCGCCGCCCACGAGCAGTGCCGGCGAGTCGGCGTTCCACACGAACCAGCCGCCGATCGGGCCGCGCACCTCCAGCTCGTCGCCGACGGCGACATCGTCGTGCACGAACGTCGAG
>DATCCI010000529.1:0-5938 GCA_036511415.1 Acidimicrobiia bacterium | reverse complement strand
CCGCGCATCGGGCGCCCGTGTTCCTCGAAGCGCTTGCCGATCAGTGCGGGAAGCACGGAACGGGGCCGACGCATCTGGGCGCCGACTTCGAGCTGGTCGCCGATACGTTTCGCCGTTTCGCCGACGACAAGATCCGACCGGCCGCGGAGCACGTGCATCGCACCAACGGTGACGTACCCGAGGAGATCATCTCCGGCCTCGCCGAGATCGGCGGCTTCGGGCTGTCGGTGCCGGAGGAGTACGACGGGTTCGCGACCGGGGGTGAATCCGACTACATCGGCATGGTCGTGGCGACCGAGGAGTTGTCGCGCGGCTCACTCGGCATCGGCGGCTCCCTGGTGACCCGTCCGGAGATCCTCACCCGAGCGCTCGTCGCGGGCGGCACCGAAGCCCAGAAGCAGGCCTGGTTGCCGCGCATCGCGAGCGGCGAGCTGATGGTCGGCATCATGGTCACCGAGCCCGATTACGGCTCCGATGTCGCGGGGGTCAAGGTCGCCGCGACACCGACCGACGGCGGCTGGCTGGTCAACGGCGTGAAGACGTGGGCCACGTTCGCGGGCCGCGCCGACGTGTTGATGCTGCTCGCCCGCACCGATCCGGACAAGGCGAAGGCCCATCGCGGCCTCTCCGTGCTCATCGTCGAGAAACCCCGAGCCGTTGGCCACGCGTTCGCGTTCGACGACGGCCGGGGCGGCAAGATGGAAGGCCGCGCGATCGACACGATCGGGTATCGGGGCATGCATTCCTACGAGGTCGCGTTCGACAACTGGTTCGTACCGGCCGCGAACCTGATCGGCGGCGAGGCCGGGCTCGGGCGCGGCTTCTACTTCCAGATGGCCGGGTTCGAGAACGGCCGGCTGCAGACGGCCGCCCGCGCCGTCGGTCTCATGCAAGCCGCGTTCGAGGCGGGGATGTCGTACGCGCAGGACCGCAAGGTGTTCGGCCGGCCCGTGTTCGAGTACCAGCTGTCGAAGGTCAAGCTCGCGCGCATGGCCACGCTGATCCAGGCCGGCCGGCAGTTCTCCTACGACGTCGCCCGCAAGATGGCCGCCGGCGACGGCACTCTCGAAGCGTCGATGGTGAAGGCCTACGTGTGCCGCGCCGCCGAGTGGGTGACGCGCGAGGCGATGCAGCTGCACGGCGGGATGGGGTACGCCGAGGAGTTTCCCGTCTCACGCTTCTTCGTCGACGCCCGCGTGCTCTCGATCTTCGAGGGCGCCGACGAGACCCTCTGCCTGCGCGTCATCGCCCGGCGACTGGCCGAGCACGCGCTCGCGACGTCCTGACGCCGGGCGCGGGACGTGGGTGGCGGCGTGCGTCGGTACTCGCGGCTCTATTGCGCGCTTCTCGACATGCCGGCCCGCTCGCCCCGCACGACGAACTTGTTCGCCATCTTCCGACTGGCCTCGTCGATCATCTCGTCGCCGAACATCACCGCGCCCTTGCGGTCGCCCTCGGTCGTGGCCTTCTCGTAGGCCTCGAGGATGTCGAACGCGCGGTCGAATTGCTCCTGGGTCGGCGTGAACACCTCGTTGATGACCCGCACCTGGTCGGGGTGCAGGGCCCACTTGCCGTCGTAGCCCAGGATCCGGGGCCGCATCGCGTAGTCGCGCAGCTGCTCCAGCTCACGGATCTTCAGGAACGGACCGTCGATCACCTGGAGCCCGTTCGCGCGGCCGGCCATCAGGATCTTCGAGAACACGTAGTGGAAGTGGTCACCGGGATAGTCGGGGATCTGCACGCCGCCGGTGAGCACGGGCATCTCGGTGGAGGCGGCGAAATCGGCGGGACCGAAGATGATCGTCTCGAGCCGATCGGAGGCGGCGCAGATCTCCTCCACGTTGATCAGCCCACGCGCGGTCTCGATCTGGGCTTCGATGCCGACTCGCGACTGTCGGCTCGTCGACTTCTCGATCTGGGTCAACAGCATGTCGAGCGCCTGGACCTGCGCGGCCGACTCGACCTTCGGGAGCATCAGCTCGTCGAGCCGTTCCGACGCACCCTCGACGATCGCGATCACGTCGCGGTACGTCCACTCGGTGTCCCACGCGTTGACGCGCACGCAGAGCACCGTCTCGCCCCAGTCGAGGTCGTTGATCGCCTTGACGATCTTGTCGCGCGCGGCCGGCTTCTCCATCGGCGCCACCGCGTCTTCGAGATCGAGGAAGACCATGTCGGCGCCGATGCCGGGGGCCTTGGCGAGCATCTTCTCGCTCGAGCCCGGCACCGACAGGCACGAGCGGCGAGGCAGGTTGCGACTGCGTTCGGACATGGCCGAAGGGTACCGTGCCTCCGTGGTGACGCTCCCAACCCGAACCCTCCACGAACTGGCCGACGGTGTGTGGGCGTGGCTGCAGCCGGGCGGCGAATCGGGCGTCAGCAACGCGGGAGTGGTCGCCGACGACGACGGCCTGACGGTGATCGACACGCTGATGGTGCGCTCGCAGTGGGAGCCGTTCGCGAACGCGGTCGCCCGGCTCGGCCGTCCCGTCCGGCGCCTGGTCCTCACGCACGCGCACGTCGACCATGTCGGCGGCACCCGCGCCTTTCCGATGGCATCGGTCCTGGGATCGCCGCAGACGAGCGAGCTCCTCGACGGCGAGATGCCCGTCGCGGCCTACAAGTCGTTCATGCCCGCGTTCGAGAAGGAGTTCGACGAGCTCGCCGAGCTCGGCACCCGGCCGGTGACCCATCTCGTTACCGATGCTGCGGAGCTCACGCCGCGCGTCGAGGTACTGCCGGCGACCGGCCACACCGCGGGCGACGTGATGGCGCTCGTCGCCGATGCCGACGTGCTCTTCGCCGGCGACCTGTGCTTCTTCGGAGTGACGCCGCTCGCGTTCCAAGGTGACTGTGCGACGTGGGCCGACGTGCTCGACGCGGTCGCCGATCTCGCGGAGACGATCGTGCCCGGTCACGGTCCGGTCGGCGGCGAGGCCGAGGTCCGCGAGCTGCAGCAGTACCTGCGCTACTGCGTCGCCGGCGACATCCCTCCCGGCCCGTGGGATGACTGGCCCGAGCGCGAGCCTCGCGACGCCATCAACATCCAACGGGCGCAGCTGTTGGCCGAGGGACGCGACGAGATCCCTCCCGCGATGCTGCGCGCGCTCGGCGCCTAGCGGAGCTGGCGACGCAGGAAATCCGCCGTCGCCGACCAGCAGGTAGCGGCGAGACCGGCGTCGTAGGTTCCGAAGACGTCCGCGTCGTTCATGAACGCGTGGCCGCTGCCGGAATGGACCTCGAGCTCGACGTCCTTGCCCATTCCCTGCAGCTGCGCCTCGAGGGCCTTGATCGCGTCGGCCGGGAAGAAGTCGTCGTCGCCCGCATAGTGGCCTCGCACCGTCGCCGTGAGGCCCGACCAGTCGGGCGCGCTGTCGCCCAGCGGCGCCCCGTAATAGGGCGCAGCCGCGCCGATCTTGTCGCCCTGCTGCGCCGCTACCACCAGCGTGAGCATGCCGCCCATGCAGTAGCCGACGACCCCGATCTTGTCGCCCTGCACCGCTGCGTGGCCGAGCAGGAAGTCGACGGCGCCACCCATGTCGCGCGCGGCGCGATCCATCGGGAGTGTCGACATCAGATGACCGGCCCTGTCCATCTCGGTGTGATCGGCGATGTCGCCGCGATACAGGTCGGGGGCGAGCGCGACGAAGCCGTCTCCGGCGAAGCGGTCGCATGTGGTCTTGATCTGCGGAACGAGTCCCCACCACTCCTGCACGACCATCACGCCCGGTCCCACGCCCGAAGCCGGAAGCGCCAGATAGCCCTGCGCGGTGTCGCCGTTGCTTGCGAAGTTCACCATCTCTCCCATGGAGGCGGAGCCTAAGACGGCGATCGTTCCCGAGCCAGGTCCGGTCGCCGGGTAGTTTCAGTACTCGTGCGGACGCAGCGGAGGCGCGCCGGAGGGCGCGCCGCAGCGAGGGAGTCATAGGAGTAGTGGCAAAGAATCCTGATCCCTTGCTGCAGATCACGAGCTATCAGGGGAAGACCCGCACGCTCGACGATTGGGCGACCGTGTTCAACCTCGCGATCGTCGTGCTGCCCGACCGGCCGGAAGGCGCGAGCTTCCTCGGGATCGTCGATCGCATCTTCGCGACCTTCGGCGACAGCGACGTCCGGACGATCATCTGCGTTCCGACCACACCGGCGATCGCGAAGCGCATCCTCGGCGCCGAGGTCGACAAGTGGCTCGTGTGGTGCGATCCCGAGCGGGCGTTCGTCGACAGCCTCGGGCTCGAGCGGCTCCCCGCCTTCGTGCACCTGCGGCTGGACACGACCCTCGTCAGCGCGGCGCAGGGATGGAGTCCGAGCGAGTGGCAGAAGCTCGCGGACGAGATCGCCCGCCACGAGCACTGGACGTCACCGATCGTGTCGGGACAAGGCGATCCGTTGCCGACTCCGGGTTGGCCGATCGCCAGCTGACCCCGCACGATTTCGCCCGATTCCAGCGCACTGACCTGGGCAAACGTGCCTGATGCGACAGTTGGGACCATTGGTTGTCTAGCATCGTTCCCCATGTCGCGGCGGAGCGTTCTGTCCCACCGCGGTGGCGGGCTCGTACGGGCTCGGCACCTCGCCCTGGGCCTTGCGCTCGGTCTGGCCCTTGCCGCGACGACGATCGCGCTCCCGGCCGGCGCCACGCCGCAAAGCGACCTCGCCTCCAAGACCGCGCAGGCCCAACGGCTCGAGGGGCAGATCGAGGCCAACAGCCAGCGCGCCGACATCCTCGACGAGAAATACCTCGAAGCGCAGAACGCCGTCGCCGCGGCGAACCACCAGATCGCGAGCGCCGAGCACGGCATCGCCGCCGCTCGCGCCCAGGAGACGCAGCTGCGTACGCGCCTCGGCGGGCGCGCCGCGCTCCTCTACATGGGCGCGGGAAGCGGTGATCCCCTCGGCATGGACGCGACGAGCGTCCAGGAGCTCGGCTCGCGCGCGAGGTACGGCGACGCCGCCGCCGAGACCGACAACCGAATGATCGATCAGCTGCGAGTGCTCGACGAGCAACTCGGGCGCCAGACCCAAGATCTCGAAAAGCAAAAGGCCGACGCGCAGAAGCAGCAGGACGAGGCCAACGCGGCGCGCGGTCAGGTCGCGCGGGCCAACGCGCAGATCCAACAGCTGCTCGGATCGACGAAGTCCGACATCCGCACGCTCGCCGACAAGATCGAGCGCGACAAGCTCGCGGCGCAAGCGAGAGCCGAGCAGGCGCGCGTCGAAGCACAGGCCGCGGCCGCACAGGCTGCAGCCGCGCAAGCCTCGGCCGGCGCCGGCAACAGTGGTGGCAACGGTGGTGGCAACGGTGTCGGCGTGGCGCCGGGCGAGACCATCGGCAACGCCCCCGCCCCGAGCGGCGGTGCCGGCGCGGCCGTGGCGTACGCCGAAGCTCAGCTCGGCAAGCCGTATCAGTACGCGGGAACCGGACCCGGGTCCTTCGACTGCTCGGGGCTCACGATGATGGCCTGGCAACAGGGCGGTGTCTCGATGTCGCACGGATCGCAGTCGCAGTACGACTCGTTCCCGCACGTCGCGATCAGTCAGCTCCAGCCGGGCGATCTCGTGTTCTTCGGATCGTCGGGACCGTCGAACCACCACGTCGGCATCGTGGTCGGCCCGGGTGTGATGATCGACGCCCCGCATACCGGCGCGTTCGTGGAACGCGTGAGCTACTACCGCCCCGACCTCGTGCCGCTGGGGGCTCGTCCGTAGGCATCGTTACGATGCGAGCGTGACGCAGACGGTCAGGCTCACGGCGTTCTCTCACGGCGCCGGTTGTGCGTGCAAGCTGTCGCCGGCCGATCTACGTACGGTCCTGGGATTGGTCCGGGGCAACGAAGCGGCCTCCGATCCCGACCTGCTGGTCGGGTTCGACACGGCCGACGATGCCGCCGTGTACCGGCTGCGCGATGACCTCGCGATCGTCGTCACCACCGACTTCTTC
>DATCCI010000528.1:0-3500 GCA_036511415.1 Acidimicrobiia bacterium | reverse complement strand
CCTCGATGCCCCGTGCGAGAAACGCGATCGTGGGATTGCCGCCTGCGGCGTCGAGCGCGTCGAGCCGATGCGCAACCATTTCCGCGAGCGCCGACTCCGACGTCCCCCACGTCTTCAGCGAGGTCGACACGATCGCAGCCGCCTCACCCGACCGGCGCAACAGATCCGGAATGACGTAGTCGGTCACCATCTGCTTCATCTCGTACGGTACGCCCGGGACCGCGTACACGACCTTGCCGTCCGCCAGCTCACACAACAGGCCCGGCGCGGTGCCGATCGGGTTGGGGATCGCCTCCCCGCCCTCCGGCACGTCGGCCTGGCGAAGATTGTTCTGAGGCATGTCGCGCACGCGAGCGCGAAACATCTGCGCGATGGTCTCCGCGAGCTCCTCGCGCCGCACCAGCCCGACACCCATGAGCTCGGCGATCGCGTCGCGCGTGAGATCGTCCTGCGTCGGCCCGAGACCGCCGCACACGAGCACGGCGTCCGACCGCGAGAACAGATCGCGCAGCGCGCTCACGATGCGCGTCTGGTTGTCGCCGATCGCGCGGTGCTCGAAGGAGTCGATTCCGGACGCGGCGAGCTGCTCGCCGATCCACGCGCTGTTCGTGTCGACGATCTGGCCGAGCAAGAGCTCGGTTCCGATCGCGAGAACCTCACACCGCATCTCGCCGCCCTTCGCTCAGGTCTCGACGCGTTGCCAGTCGATGTAGCCGCGCCGGACGATCTGGAGCCCGGACACGAGCGTGAGCGCCACCGCGACATAGAACACGAAGTGTTGGAAGCCGATCGCATCGGCCGTCGGCGGCAACAGAACGAAACCGACCGCGCAGTACTGGGTGAACGCCTTGTACTTGCCGAGGCGCTGCGCGGGCAGCACGACGCCGCGCCGGCCCGCGACCGATCGATACGTGCTGATCCCGATCTCGCGCACCACGACGAGCAGCACCGCCCACCACGGGAACACGCCACGATCCGCGAGCACCGCGAAACCGCCGAGAACGATGAGCTTGTCGGCCACGGGGTCGAGGAACGCGCCGGAACGAGTCGCGCCGTCGCGCCGCGCGAGCCATCCGTCGAGGCTGTCGCTCGCAGTGATCGCGAACCACAGTCCTACCGTCAGCCACTCCGACCCGCGATTGCGGATCAGCGCGAGGGTCGGGATCGCGACCGCGATCCGGCTGAGCGTCAGGAAGTTTGCGGGCGTCGCCAGCGCACTTTGTCCGAACCGCTTCTTGGCGCGACTCGGTGTCGGCGCCGCGGCCGCGGTCACGCCGTCACCTTCGCGTCGAGGTCGGGACCCTCGACACCGCAAACGGTCGCGCGCACGACGGCACCGGGGCGCGCGTACACATCGACGGTTCCGACGAGACGTACGACGCCGTCGATTTCGGGCGCCTCACGGTGCGTTCGCCCGACCATGACCTCCTCGTCGTCGACGCCGTCCACGAGGACCTCGATCTCCTGGCCGACGAGCGCGACACGCGCCGCGGCGGTGATCGGCTCCTGCACCTCGGAACATTCGCGCAGCCGCTCGTGGACCAGCGAGTCCGCGACGGCATCGCCCATCGCCGCGGCCGCCGTGCCGTCCTCGCGCGAGAACGCGAAGAAACCGGCCCAGTCGAGGCGCACGTCGTCGAGGAACCGGAGGAGCGATTCGTGATCGGCTTCGGTCTCGCCCGGGAAGCCGACGATGAACGACGATCGGAACGCGGCGTCGGGCTGTTGGGCTCGGATCGCCGCGATGATCTCCGAGAAGCGCTCGCCGCTCCCCCAGCGCTTCATGGCGCGCAACAACCCGGGCGCCGCGTGCTGTAGCGAGAGGTCGAAGTAGGGAACGACCGAGGGCAACTCGAGCATCGTGGAGACGAGCGGGTCCTTCACCTCGGACGGGTAGAGGTAGAGCAGCCGGACGCGGCTGAGTCCGTGCGCGCGCAACGGGTCGAGCCGGCGCAGCAAGGGGGCGAGCGATCCGGGCTCGCCGATGTCGCGTCCGTACCACGCGAGATCCTGCGCGACGAGAACGATCTCGGCCGCTCCGTGCTCGACGAGGGCGCGCACCTCCGCCTCGATCGCCTCGGGCCGGCGCGACCGCTGCTTCCCGCGGAATGACGGGATCGCGCAAAAGGCACAGGCACGATCGCAGCCCTCGGCGACCTTCACGTACGCCCACGGCGCGCTCGGTGCCGGCCTCGCCAACTCGAGCAGGTCGCGCACACCCGCCGGCTTCCGGCCGCGCATCACGACGTCGGCGATGGCCCCCTCGTCGACGAACCCGACGACCGCGTCGGCTTCCGGCAACGCCGCGGCGAGCTCGTCGCCGTAGCGCTCGGCCATACAACCGGTGACGACCATGCGCGCGCCGGGCTTGCGCGCGTCGGAGAGCGCGAGCGCGACGTCGATCGATTCCTGGCGCGCGGCCTCGATGAAGGCGCAGGTGTTCACGACGACGAGGTCGGCCTCGGCGGCCGACGCCGCCGGGGTCAGGCCGTCGGCGAGCAACGAGGCCACGACCTTGTCGGAGTCGACCGCGTTCTTGGGGCAGCCGAGCGTTTCGACGTGGAATCGCTTTCCTGTCGTCGAGTCGGCCGGCATCCTCGCCATCGTACCGACGCTCCCCCGTACACTCGCTGGCCGTGGACGAACCGACGCTCTGGTGCCCGTCGTGCGGATCCGAGTACCGGGTCGGAACCGGCCGCTGCAGCGAATGTCGCGTCGCGCTCGTGACCGAGCGACCGGCCCATCTCGCCGGTCCCGACGAGCTCGATGCGGACAGTGGGGGCGACGGCATCGTCGAGCTCGGTGAGTGGCCGAAGATCCAGGCCCAGGTGCTGCGCCGCCGGCTGGAGACCGCGAGCGTTCCCGTGATGATCGAGTGGTCGGGTTCGGCCGACGATCGCCGTGGCGTCGTGTTGGTGCCCGAGGATCAAAGCGAGTTCGCGGCCGCGGTCGTCAACGAGATCGACGTCGACGACGAGGTCAGCGACGACTCACCCCATGCCTACGTCGCGCGCGTCGAAGAGCACCTCTCGGCCGCGGCCGGCCTCCTCGAGGAGCTGCGCACCCGCCTCGACGACCTCGAAGCCGAAGGAAAAATCTAGATTTGGTGTTCGCCACACCGAATGCCGTGAGCGAAGCGAACTGGCCGGAGTCCTGAGCGTCCGCGAGGCGGGTATCCCGCCGAGCAGCGAAGGCGACAAAGGAACATGTCACCTTTTGTGGCTACGGCGGATCAAACGCTGCGATGGACGGTATGGATCCGTCCTCGACCACCTGGAGGTGGCAGATGTACGACTTCGCGATCGTCGCGCTGCTCGCACTCGCGACGTTGAAGCTCGTCGACTTCCTCACCGACGCGGTCCCGCAGCTGCGCAACCTGCGCTCGCCGGCCACGTTCGTGATCGGCGTCGGCGCGACGGTGCTGATCGACTACTCGCTCTTCCGCGGCTTCGGGATCGGCATCCGCAACGACACGGTCGGCGTGTGGGTCACGGGCTTCG
>DATCCI010000527.1:0-5031 GCA_036511415.1 Acidimicrobiia bacterium | reverse complement strand
CGCGCTCGCCGGCTATCTCGTTTGGATACGGCAACGGGTTCGCCACCTCCGTCGAACGCTGCGCGACGAGAATCGTGACTGAGCCCCTCACCCTTACCCCGTCGCGCAAACGCAATCGTCTGCGGTACGCGATCGTTGCCGTGCTGTGTGTCGGCGCTGTCGGATGGATGCTCGTGTTGATGCAGAGGAACGTTGTCTTCTTCAAGACGGTTTCGCAGGCGGTGCACGACGAACCTCACGACGGCGTGCGCACCATGCGGATCGGTGGCGGGGTGCTTCCGGCCAGCATCAAGCAGCGCTCCGACGGCGCCGACTTCGACCTGAGCGAGGGCGGGATCACCGTGCACGTCCACCACACCGGGGACGAACCCGAGCTGTTCAAGGACTGCGCACCGGTCGTCGCCGAGGGTCATTGGAGCGCTCCCGACTCGACCACCTTCGACTCAACCCGCTTGCTGATCAAGCACGGAGCCGACTACAAGCCGCCCAAGACCGCCACTCAATGTCCCGCAGACCCGTTCGGCAATTGAGCGAATGAGAGCACAACTCGGCTTCGGCCTGCTCACGATCGCGACCGTCGCGTGTGCCCTCGGGTTGGCCACTCTTGCGACCGGGCTCGCGACCGGCCGCCGCGCGCTGCTCGAGCTCGGTCGGCGCTACGTCGCGGTGGTGCTCGTGTCGGTCATCGGGGCCTTCGTCGTCATGGAGACGGCGTTGTACGGCCACGATTTCTCGATCAAGTACGTCGCCGACAACGTCGCGCGCGCGACGCCCGGTCTCTATACGTTCACGGCGGCGTGGGCCGCGCTCGAGGGCTCGATCTTGTTGTGGGCGCTGTTGCTGTCGGTCTACGTGGCCGTCACGACGTGGCGATTCCGGAAGCGTTCCGACGACCCGCTCGTCGCCTGGGCCACGCTCGTGCAGTACGCGGTGTTGCTCTTCTTCTTCGCGTTGATGCTGTTTGCCGCCAACCCCTTCAAGCAGGTGACGGGCGCGGCGCCGTTCGACGGCGCCGGCCCGAACCCGTTGCTCCAGAATCATCCGCTCGTCGCGATCCATCCGCCGTTCCTCTATACGGGCTACGTGGGTTTCGCGATTCCGTTCTCGTTCGCGCTCGCCGCGCTGATCACGGGCCGGTTCGGCGAGGGTTGGCTCGCGGCAGTGCGCCGGACGACGCTCGTCTCGTGGGGCTTCCTCACCGTCGGGATCGTGCTGGGCGCGTGGTGGAGCTATTCGGTGCTCGGCTGGGGCGGCTTCTGGGGTTGGGACCCGGTCGAGAACGCGTCGCTCCTGCCATGGCTCACCGCGACCGCGTTCATCCACTCGGTGATGGTGCAGGAGCGGCGGGGGATGCTGCGGGTGTGGAACCTGTCCCTCGTGCTCGCCACGTTCTGCCTCACGATCCTCGGCACCTTCCTGACCCGTTCCGGAGTCATCAATTCGGTGCATGCGTTCTCGCAGTCGAGCATCGGTCCGTGGTTGCTGACATTCCTCGGCGTGTGCGCGTTCTCGAGTGTCGGACTCGTCGCGTGGCGCGGCGACAAGCTCCGCTCGCCGGGTCGCATCGACTCCGCCGTCTCTCGTGAGGCCGCGTTCTTGTTGAACAACCTGCTCTTTGCCGGCTTCGCGCTCGTGGTGCTCACCGGAACCGTGTTCCCGCTGTTGGTCGAGGCGCTGCAGAACAAGCAGATCACTGTGGGCGAGCCGTATTTCACGCGTCTCGGTGTGCCGATCGGGATCGCGCTGTTGTTCCTCATGTCGGTCGGACCGGTGCTGCCCTGGCGGGCCGCGAGTGGCGAGGTGCTGCGCGACCGGCTGTTGATCCCGGCGTGGGCCGGCGCCCTCACGCTCGTGGTCGCGCTCGTCGCCGGCGCGCACGGTGTCGCCAACGTCGGGGCGTTCGCGCTGGGCGCGTTCGCGCTCACGAGCATCGGTCGTTCCGTGGTCGTCGGGATCCGGGTGCGAAGACGCGCCTCGTCCGAAGCCCTCCCGGTCGCGGCCGTGCGCACGGTGCGCTCGAATCCGCGGTTGTACGGCGGTTTGCTCGTCCACGCCGGTGTCGTCGTCGTCGCGATCGCGCTCGCGACGACGGGCGGCTACACCACGAAGCGCGAGGTTCAACTCTCGCCCGGCGAATCTGCGCGCGTCCGCGGGTACACCGTGACGTACCTCGGTCGCGAGGTCGACCAGTCGGCGCAGAAGACCACGATCAAGGCCCGGGTCCGAGTGAGTGGGATCGGAGAGCTTGCACCCGCGATCTCCACGTTTCCCAACGCGGCCGAGGGCATCGGCACCCCGTCGATCCACACGACGCCCTGGCACGACGTGTATCTGACGCTCGTGTCCTCGCCGACATCGGGCCGGGTGACGATCGGTGTACAGGTGGGCACGATGGTGATGTTCCTCTGGATCGGCGGCCTGATCATGGCGCTCGGCTGCGCGCTCGCGCTCGTCCCCGTGCGTAAGCGCGTCGTGCTCGCGCCGGCGATCGCCGGTGCGCCCGGTGACGGCGCGGCGCCGGCTCCCCTCGCAGAGGCGCGAACTTGAGGCGACTACGCACGCGTTGGATCGCGCTCGCGGTCGGTGTCGTGCTCGTGGCGTTCGGTGTGGTGCTCGCGGTCCAGCACCGGTCGGAGCCGTCGGTGCCACGATTGGTACTCGAACACGCACCGGCGCCGAGCTTCGCCCTGCAGGGCCTCGACGGCAAGGCGATCACCTCGGCCAAGCTGAAGGACAAGACGTACGTCGTCAACTTCTTCAACAGCTGGTGCATTCCATGCCAGCAAGAGGCGCCCGCGCTCAAGGCGTTCTACGCCGAGCACAAGGCGGAGGCCGACTTCGCGATGATCGGGATCGTCATCGACGACGATGCGACCACCATGCGCGGCTACGTACGGAACCAGAACATCACGTGGCCGGTCGGCATCGATCCGAACGGCAGCGCGTCGCTGAGCTTCGGGACCACCGGCCAGCCGGAGACGTACGTCATCGCGCCCGACGGTGTCACCGTGTGCGGCACGCTCGGCGCGTCCACCCAGGCCGCGCTCGACGCGTGGCTGCAGGCCGCGCGCGGCGGCCAACAATGCACGTGAGCGGGCCGCCCCGATGAGCACGCGCAAGCTCTTGCCGTGGTTCGTGCTCGCGATCGTCGTCATCGCGAGCCTCGCCGTGCTCGTGCTGCGCTCCCGACCGAGCAACTCGCCCGCGGCGCGCGCGGAGCGCCTCGAGCATCAGCTCGCCTGCCCGGTGTGCGACGGCCAGTCGGTCGCCGACAGCAACTCGCCCCAGTCCCAGGCCATCCGCGACGACATCCCGCGCCGGATCGCCGCCGGCCAGTCGGACTCCGAGATCCGGGCGTTCTACGTGTCCAGGTACACGGAGAAGATCCTCGAGACGCCGTCGAACTCGGGCCTCGGCATCGTTGCGTGGGGCTTGCCCGCGCTGGCCGTCATCCTGGGGGCGGCCAGCATCTTCGTCGCGGTACGCCGGTGGAGCCGCACACCGCGGCTCACGGCCTCCGACGAGGACGAAGAGGTCGTGCGCAAGGCGCGTGAACGCATCGGCGGAGGCGTGCCCGAGGAATGAGCGACGACCACGACGATCACGACGGGCACGACGATCACGACGGGCACGACGACCTCGAGTCCGAACGCGACTTCCTCCTGCGCTCGCTCGACGATCTCGATGCCGAGCGCGCGGCCGGCAACATCGACGCCGACACCTACCGAGTACTGTACGACGACTACACCGCGCGCGCGTCCGCGGTCATCCAGTCGCTCGCCGACGGGGTCGAGCGGCCGTCGCCCGAGCGACCACGCCCGCCGACGGCGATGCGCGTGCTCACGTTCGGGGGCATCGTCGTCTTCGCGGTGATCGCCGCGTTCCTGCTCGCGCACGCGGTGGGGCAACGGCGTTCCGGACAGCAGATCACGGGCGACGCGCAGTCCGGCGGTACGACGACTACGGCGTCGCCTGCAAGCGTCGTTGCCGCGGCCAAGGCCGCGGCAACGACGCAGCCGAAGAGCTACGACGCGCGCATCAGCTACGCGCGCGCCCTCCTGTCGGCCGGTGTGTACTCGGCTGCCGTGCAGGAGTACATCGTGGCCGCGAAGCTCGACCCGACGCAGGCCGAGCCTCTCGCGTACACGGGTTGGCTGACGGCCCTCTTCGCTCGCAGCGAGACCAGCTCGGCGACGAAGAAGTCGCTCCTCGACGCCGCGTCCACGAGCCTCGATCGAGCGATCTCCGTCGATCCGACCTACCCTGACTCGTATGTCTTCAAGGGGTTGCTGCTGACGCAGATCGAGAACGAGCAGTGCAACGGCGCCATCGCGTTCGAGCAGTTTCTCGCGACCGCGCCCGACGATCATCCGATGCGCCCGCAGGTTCTCGCCGTGCTGGCGCAGGCGGTGAAGGCGGGCAAATGCCCTTCACCCCCGAGTACACCAACCACCAAGCCGTAAGGAGCCCGCCGTGGCCGCCAAGCAGATGCCCGAACCGCAGACCGATGCCGCGTCGATCTACCGGGTCACGATCACCACCGATCGAGGTTCGATCGTGATGGATCTCGATCCGCAGCTCGCGCCGAACACCGTCAACAACTTCATCGGTCTGGCGCGTCAGGGTTACTACGACTCGCTCACCTTCCACCGGGTCGTCCCCGAGTTCGTGATCCAGGGTGGTTGCCCCGAGGGCAGCGGCCACGGTGGCCCCGGCTACAAGTTTGCGGACGAGCCGGTCAAAGGCGACTACACCCTCGGCGCGGTCGCGATGGCGAACGCCGGGCCCGACACGAATGGCTCGCAGTTCTTCATCTGCATCGACGACTGCACCCGCAAGCTCACGCCCAACTACAACTTGTTCGGCCACGTCGTCGAGGGCATGGATGTCGCGCAGGCGACCACGGTCGGCGACGTGATGAAGAAGATCGAGATCGAGGAGCGCGATCGGTAGCGCGCGCTCAGGTCGCCGCGGCGTCGATCAGGCCGTAGCGCTTGCGGATCACGCGCAGGATCGTGCCGAAGAAGACTG
>DATCCI010000526.1:0-2722 GCA_036511415.1 Acidimicrobiia bacterium | reverse complement strand
GACGTCTCGGAGCTCGAAAACCACCCCGGACCGCGCCGGCCGCGCCGCGGCATCGCCTTGATCCTTCGCACGGACACTGACCGTCGGCATCGCCATCGCTTCACCCGGTTCGGCTGAGGACACGTTCGACCTTCCGCGGAGCGTTCAACGTCGGCCCAGCATCGCGGCTCGGAACCAGGCTCGCCAAGCGCCCGTCACATGGCCATCGTACGGACGCCGGCTGGCCGGACCGTATGGTACGGATGACCTGAGGGTGAACCACGAGTGAACAGCGGGCGAGCCGGCGGCCGCCCGGTGCACCCCGGACGATTTCGGGGGCAAACTCGAGCGGTCAGAAGGAACTTCGGAGGACACAGTGGTCGAGACCCGGCGGACGTTCGACGAGCAGATCCAAGAAGTCCGCGCCGAGGTCGTGAAGCTTGCCGTCCAGAGCTGCGAGCAGATCGGCGCCGCGACCCAGGCCTTCCTCGACGCCGACCTCACCGTCGTCGACGACATCTACGACGCCCATCAGGAGATCAAGGAGCGGGTGCTGCAGATCGAGCACCGCGTCTACCAGCTGTTCGCCCTACAGCAGCCGATGGCCTCCGACCTGCGGGCGATGCTCGCGGTGCTGCGGATCCTGCACGAGATCGAGCTGACCGGCGGCCTCATGCGCAACGTTGCCCGGGCCACCCGGCGCCTGTACCCACGCGAGCTCCCACCCCGCATCCGGGGAATCATCGAGCGCATGGGTGCCCAGGCCAGCGTGCAGACGCACCTTGCCGTCGACGCGTTCGCCGACGGCGACGAAGCCATCGCATCGGCCCTGCCCGACATGGACGACGTGATGGACGATCTCCAAAAGGAGCTCTTCCGCGCCATCTTCTCCGGCTTCTCGGGCGAATCGACCAACGAGGCCGCGCTCCAGATGGCGGTGCAGCTCGCGTTCGTCGGGCGCGACTACGAACGCGCGGCCGACCACGCCGTGATGGTCGGGCGCTGGGTCGAGTTCATGGTCACCGGACAGCTGCCCGGCGACGTCGAACCCGTGTAGCGCCGCGCCCCGGGGGGCGGAACATGGCGTCACGCCTGGACATCGCCGATTGTTCGGAGGCGGTTCACGTGTCGTTCACGTTTCGGCACCCGCGTATCCATTCTTCGTTCTTAGTCTCGACACCGATGCCAACCTCCGAAAGGGGATCCACCTTGATTGCATCGATGCGATCGTCTCGGGTAGCACAACGCGCGATCATCGCCCTCGCCGCGTCCGCACTCCTCCTCGCCGCGTGTGGCAGCAGCTCCAAGCCCGCGAGCAGCTCGGGCACTACGGGCGGTACGGCCACCAAGGTCAGCGGGACCCTGAACGGCTCGGGCTCGACGTTCCAAAAGACCTTCGACCAGGTCGCGATCCAGGCGTTCCAGAGCGCGAACTCGGGCGCCACGGTGAACTACGCGGGCGGCGGCTCCGGCAAGGGAAAGACCGACCTCCAGACCAAGACGGTCGACTTCGCGGGAACCGACAGCCTCGTGAAGACCGCCGACCTCCCGAAGTACCAGGGTGGCAAGATCCTCTACTTCCCCACCGTCGCCGCCCCGATCACGGTGTCGTACAACGTGAGCGGCGTCGACACGCTGCAGCTCAGCGCATCGACGATCGCCAAGATCTTCGCCGGTACGGTCACGAAGTGGAACGACCCGGCGATCGAGGGAGACAACGGCAACGCGTCGTTGCCGGCGACCGACATCGTCGCGGTGCACCGCGCCGACGCCTCGGGCACGACGAGCAACTTCACCAAGTATCTCGCCGCCGCCGGCGGTAGTGATTGGACGCTCGGGAGCGGCGACACGGTCAAGTGGCCGTCGAACTCGCAGGCCGGCCAGGGCAATCAGGGCGTGGCGCAGGCGGTCTCGAAGACGAACGGTGCGATCGGCTACGTCGACTTCGCCGACGCGCTCGGCGCGCAGCTCAAGACGGCGTCGATCAAGAACTCCGCGGGTTCCTACGTGGCGCCGACCCTGGCCGGTGCATCCGCGGCCGTCGCGTCGGCAAAGGTCGCGGCCGACTTGACCTACAGCCCGCTGAACGAACCCGGCGCCGACGCCTACCCGATCACGTCGCCGACCTGGATCATCGTGTACGCGAACCAGACCGACAAGACCAAGGGCGAAGTGCTCAAGGCCTTCCTCACGTTCGTCCTCAACGACGGTCAGGGCCTCGCCGCGGCCGCGAACTACGCCAAGCTGCCGACCACGTTGCAGCAACAGGCGATCGCCCAGCTGACGAAGCTCCAGATCCCCGCCTAACGTCTCGCCGATGACCTCGCCCGCGCCGTCTCCCGATCTCGGCGCGAGCGAGGTCATCCCGAGCACGGCCGGCGGCAAGTACCTCGATCGCACGTTTCGCGTGGTCGCCGTCGCCGCCGGCGTGCTCGTGCTCGCGATCCTCGCCCTCATCGCGTATTCGACGACGAGCAAGGCGTGGCCCGCGTTCACGCACCAGGGGCTGAGCTTCCTCACGAGCCGCAACTGGGACCCGAATCAAAACCACTTCGGGGCGCTCGACTTCATCTACGGCACGGTCCTGACCGCCGTGATCGCGCTCGCCATCGCGGTGCCGGCCAGCCTCGGCATCGCGCTCTTCATCACCGAGCTCGCCCCCAAGGGTTGGCGGTCGGCGGTTACCTACGTCGTCGACCTGCTCGCCGCGATCCCATCGGTCGTGTACGGCTTCTGGGCCCTC
>DATCCI010000525.1:0-2115 GCA_036511415.1 Acidimicrobiia bacterium | reverse complement strand
CTCGAACGCCTGGTGTCTGGTCCCGCCGTGCAGCCGTCGCCCACCCACACGACCTCGGCGGTTGGCTCGTGGCCTGCGGGCAACCCGTTCCCGGTCACCGTCGACCGCCTGCACGCCCAGCGCCGTCAACGAGCGGTGCGTCGCTGGGCCAGCGGCTTGCTCTTTCTCGACGGCCTGATCAACGTGATCGTCACCGCGTCACCACCGCTGCGCAGCCGCCTCCACACGGTCCTGTCGATCCTTCCCCTCGGAGTCGCCAAGTCCGCCGCGGCGCTGACCGCGTTCGCCGGCATCGCGATGATCATGACGGCGCGCGGCGTGCGTCGAGGTCAGAAGCGGGCCTGGTTCCTCGCGGTGATCGCGCTCGCGCTGACCATCTTCCTTCATCTCGCGCGCGGCGGCACCGTCGTCTCGTCGGTCATCGCGGCCGTGATCGTGGGCTTTCTCATCCTGCAACGTGCGCACTTCCAGGGTTCGAGCGATCGCACGAGCGTCCGCTCGTCGCTGCCGCGTCTCGCGTTGATCGGCACGGTCTCGGTGCTCGCGGCCGCGATCGGCATCGAAGCCGCCGCCGGACGTCATCATCTGCCCTCGTTCGGCGTCATTCTCACGGCCTGCGTCGAGCGCCTGGTCGGATCGGGTTCAATCGTCCTGCCCGACCGCGTCAGCGACTTCATCAACCCCACGTTGCTGACCATCGGCCTGTCGCTCATCGTCTCGGTGCTCTACGTCGTGACACGCCCGGTGGTCGATCGCCGACTGTCCGAGAAGGGCACGAGTACCGAGCGGCGACTCGCCGAGTTTCGCGCGCGCGAGATCGTGCGACGCCACGGACGCGGCACGCTCGACTACTTCGCCCTGCGCGACGACAAGCAGTTCTACTTCTTTCGCGACTCGCTCGTCGCCTACGCCGTCTACGGCGGCGTGGCGCTCATCTCACCCGATCCGATCGGACCCGAAGCCGAGCGCAGCGAGGTCTTCAGCGCGTTTCGCGCCTACGCCGAGGCGCGCGGATGGACCATCGGCGTCATGGGCGCCGGCGAGGACTGGCTGCCGATCTACCACACGGCCGGACTGCACTACGTCTACCTGGGCGACGAGGCGATCGTCGACTGCCAGACGTTCTCGCTCCAGGGCGGCAAGATGAAGGGGCTGCGACAGGCCTGCACGCGCCTCGCGCGAAAGGGCTACACGGTCTCGTTCATCGATCCGGCCGAGATCGAACCGCGCGACGTCAACGACATCGTCGAGCTCATCTCCCTGCTGCGCCGCGGCGAGGGCGAACGGGGCTTCTCGATGATGTTGGGCCGACTCTTCAACCCCAAGGACAAGGGACTGCTCCTCACGGTGGTCCTCGGACCCGACGCCAAGCCCGCGGCGGTGTGCCAATTCGTCCCCTCGCCCGCGATCAGCGGTTTCTCACTCGACCTCATGCGCCGCGACCCGGGCGAACACCCCAACGGCCTCGTCGACTACGCGCTCTGCTCGACGATCGAGCACCTTCGCCTCCAGGGCGCTCGCGGGCTCAGTCTCAACTTCGCCGCCTTTCGTTCGGTGCTCGACGGCGAACGCGGCGACGGAACGTTCACGAGGGTCGAGCGCTGGGCGCTCAAGCGCCTGTCGGGCATCCTGCCGATCGAGTCGCTGTGGTCCTTTAACGCCAAGTACGACCCCGCGTGGCTGCCGCGCTACATCATCTACCCCGCCGCGGAGAGTTTCGTGCCGGTCGTCGCGGCGGTGCTGCGGGCCGAATCGATCACCGAGATCCCGGTCCTCGGCCGCTTCCTCGCGAACGACCCGTCCAACCGTCCGGGCACGGTGATCCCCGACGAGGTGCTCGAGGCGGCCAAGCAGGCGTCGGGCGTGGGGACGCCCTAGGTGAGTCGACGGGCGATCGCCGCGGCGAGCGCCGTCGCGGCGTCGCGGTGGTACGTCAGGAACAGGGAAGGCTCGACGAGTTCGAGTTCCATGATCGCCCATCTCCCGCTCACGCGCACCAGGTCCACACGCGCGTAGAGCAACTCACTGAAGCCAACGTCATCGAGCACGGCCCCGGCGAGCGCCACGGCGTCAGGTTCGGCCTCGGCGAGCGACATCTGCTCGCGGCGATAGAGC
>DATCCI010000524.1:0-3733 GCA_036511415.1 Acidimicrobiia bacterium | reverse complement strand
TTGACGACTTCGCGCAGTTCGTCGTCGAGGGCGTGACACTTCTGCCACGCTATGTAGCGATGGAACTGGGCGACGCCGCGTCACGCGGACGGTCACCGTCGGCGTGTCACCGCAAACTTACCCCGGACGATCGCCTTCGACGAAACCAGCGAGCGATCAGCGCGCGCCAGTTCGCCGCGCCCTGGAGCGGACTCGTAGGCCCCCACGCGGAGCATGAACGCGAGCCCGAGGATTGCTCCCACCGCGACGACGGGTGCCATGATGCCGGCCGCAACCGCGCCCTCCGCCACCAGAACGCCAAGCGCAGCAGACAACGCAGTCGCGACAACGAGGAACACTGCCGCACTCACCGGTGACAGGCCGAGCAGCACCAACCGGTGCGAAGTGTGATCGGTGCCACCGATGTAGATGGGACGCCGCGCACGCGTGCGCGAAATGACCACCAGGGCGGTGTCGAAGAGCGCCGGTCCCATGAGCAGAATCAGCGCGAGCGCGCTCGCCGAGTGCGACACGCCAGTTCTCAGCTTCAACGCGATGATCGCGAGCAGGAAGCCCAGGAACAGAGAGCCCGCGTCGCCCATGAAGATCTCTGCCGGATGCCAATTGTAGACGAGGAAGCCGAGGCATGTCGCTGCGACCACGACCGCAAGGCCGCCGACGAGCATCTGGTGCTCGATGAGCGCAGTCGTCGCAAGCGCGATTGCAATCGTGGTGCCCATGGCCCCGGCTACGCCATCCATGTTGTCGAGGAGATTGAAGGCGTTCGTCAGCACGACCAGGAACAAGACGCTGATGACAAAGTCGGCACCGGTGCCGAACAGGTGGACCCGCGCGCCTGCCGCCACTGCGGCGCCCGCCGCTGGTATCTCAATTGCAAGGCGGGTCGCCGCTCGGAGCCCTCGGATGTCGTCGACGAGGCCCGCGACCGATACCACGCACGCGGCCGCGAGAACAACGACAGCTTCGCGCGGCAAGTCGGGAAGGACGATCGAGCTGCCGGCGGCCGCGACGGCGATGGCGACACCACCCAGGTAGGGAGTCGGTGTCCGGTGGAGTTTGCCTTGCGCCGGGCCATCGGTGATCCCGCGGGCGAGCGCGAAGCGACGACAGAACGGAACGAGCGCAGTGACGATGACAAACGCCAACGCGCCTGCGAACGCGATTCTCCAGTCGTCGGACACGGGTCAGTTCATCTGGGGTGAGGCTCGAGCATGCGCCCTCTCAGCACCGTGCTCACAAGGCAGGCGGAGCTGCGGAGCCGACCCCCGCGAGCGGCTCTTCATCGGCGGCCAGGTCGAGCACGGTCGACACCTCCTTGTCGGCGCACGACTCGCCGCGGGCGTCGGCGATGGCGTCGTCGAGGATGTCATCGAACGTCCGGCGTGGACTCCACCCAATGAACCTCTCGATCTTGGTCGTATCGGGCACACGACGCCTCATGTCCTCGAAGCCGCTGGCGTACGCGTCCGCGTAGGGAACGAGCGTGACCGCCGACGAGCTGCCTGTGCGGTCGACAATGCGCTTCGCGAGGTCGAGGATCGTCACTTCCCCCGACGAGCCGATGTTGAACACCTCACCGATCGCGTCGTCGCGGTCGAGCAGGCCGACGAGCGCGCCGACGACGTCGGCCACGTGGCAGAAGCATCGGCTCTGCCCGCCGTCGCCATACACCGTGAGCGACTCGCCGGCGAGCGCCTGCCGCACCAGACGCGGGATGACCATCCCGTACGCAGGGCTCTGGCGCGGACCCACCGTGTTGAAGAGGCGCGCAACAATGGACTGCAGACCGCGCTCGCGGTGGTAGGTCAGCGCGAGGATCTCGTCGACCGCCTTCGCGGTGCTGTAAGCCCAGCGCGCAACCGACGTCGCACCGAGAACGCGGTCGGCGGATTCGCTGAGCGGCTCCGCGCCGTTCTTGCCGTAGATCTCCGACGTGCTTGCCACGAGGATCTTGCTCCGGTAGCGATGCGCCGCACCGACGACGATCTCGGAGCCGCGAATGTTCGTCGTGAAGGAGCGCAACGGCTCTTCGACAATGAGCTTTACACCGACCGCGGCGGCGAGGTGCACGACGACATCACAACGGTGCACGAGCTCGTCGACCTTGAACTCGTCGAGCACTGAGCCGACGACGATCTCGAGGCGGGGATGCCCCGCGACGCGTCGTAGGTTCGCAACCCGGCCGGTCGAGAGATCGTCGAGCACGACGACGCGCTCGCCCCGCTCGAGCAGCGCTTCGGTCAGGTGGGAGCCGATGAACCCGGCCCCGCCTGTGATCAGGTAGCTGTTCGGCATCCTCGACGCCCCCCCCGTGATGGACAACCTGGCTTGCTCGGCGGTCAGATGCCGCGCACTGTGCTCGACCTGATACGAATCGCGCGCACCGCTACGTCAGTCCCGATTGCTTGTCGTGACGCGAAACGGGCACTTCGGCGCGCACCTTAGCGGCGCAAATACCGCGAGCCAAACGCGAAGGAGCCGCATCGCGGCAATCGATGACATTGGTGTGCTGATCAGCGGTGTGCTGATCAGCGCACGGCGGAGAGGAGAAGTGCTTCTCGATAGAAGGCGTTGGTGGCTTCGAGTTTCGCCGGCTCGTCGAATCCCTGGAGTCTCCCGTCGCGAATCACCATGATCCGGTCGCAGATTGACAGCGTCGAGAGCCGGTGTGCGATTATGAGCACGGTCGTGCGCGGTGCGAGACCGGCGACCGTTTCTCGCACCAGGGTCTCGGACTTGACGTCGAGGGAACTGGTCGGTTCGTCCAGTACCAGGATGTCGGGTTCCGCGACGAGGGCTCGTGCGATGCACAGTCGTTGCCGTTGACCACCGGAGATCGCGCTGCCTCGCTCTCCCACCGGAGTGTCATAGCCAAGGGGCCACGCCACAATGTCGTCGTGCAGGTTCGCAAGCCTGGCGGCGTGCTCGATCGCGGCACCGTCGACATTTTCGCGAAAGAACCGTATGTTCTCGGCCACCGTGTCCGCGAAAAGGTGTATGTCCTGTGGGACGAAGGAGACGTGCCGGTACCACTCATCGAGGTCGAACTCCCCCACGTCTCGGGCGTCGACGACAATCCGGCCTGCAGTTGGCTGGCGCAAGCGCAACAGCAACTGGATGAGCGTCGACTTCCCCGAACCGGACGGACCGACGATGCCGATGATCTCGCCGGGCTTCACGTCGAACGTGATGTCACGTAGCGCGGGGTTACCCGGCACGTATTCGAACCACACGTGTTAGAAGCCGAACTCCTTGACACTGTCGACCGGGGCGCCCCCACGCTCGACCGCGGCGGCCCGGTATCCGGCTTCCTCGTCACGGAGAACCTCGAGATACGGGGCGAAGATATGGATGCTCTGGATCGACGCTTGCAGCGCCTGCCCGTAGGACAAAGCGCGTACCATGATCAGGGCCATCGCGCCGAGCGACGAAAGTTCGGAAAAGCTCGCGGCGTACGCTATCGCAAGAGCACCGACGACCAGCATCATCGCCGACCCTTGATACACGACGGTGATCAATCCGCTCATGCGGTCTGTGCTCTGCTGGGTTTGAGCCGCGCGCTCGACCAGGCCGTCCAACCGCGCTCGCACCCTGTCCTCGACCCCAAAGATTCGAACGTCTTGCAGCGTTGTCACCAGCTCCGTGACGCCGGTCGCCATCACCAATCGCGCTTCGGCGTTTCGGCGGGAGCGCCGCCGCGCCGCCGCCCGCAGCGGTCTCACGACACCGCCGA
>DATCCI010000523.1:0-2562 GCA_036511415.1 Acidimicrobiia bacterium | reverse complement strand
GGGCCGCACCGCGGGATTGTTCGTGGGATCCTGGTGGTACTTGGTCCAGTCGAGCGGTTGGATGAAGCCGTTGTCGGTGAAGTGCGTCAGTGAGTTGAGGTACGCGACGACCGAGGCCTGCGAGAACTGCGGACCGGCGCCCGCGAGCCCGGCGTAGAACTCGGCCGCCAGCTGCCACCCGATTGCGGTGAGCTCGTGCACGGGGACATTGATCTGGGCGGCCCACTTGTTCAGGTTCGCGATCTCCGGAATCTGCGGTTGGTTCTCGAGGGCGACGAACTGCGGGCTGACGATGGAGCCCTCCAGCAACGCGCCGTTCTTGGCGATGAAGTCGGGGTCGTAGCCCTGCGGCAACGACTGCACGGCCTTCATACCTTGCTTCTGCATCTCCTTGGCCAGGGTGAACGACTCCTGGAGGTCGACGCAGGTCATGACGAACTGCACGCCCTGCTGCTTCATTTGCGTGACCTGCGGGCCAAGGGTCTGGGCGTAACCGAGCGAGTCGTCGAAGTAGGCGATCTTCGCGGTGGGGTACTTGGCGAACGAGTTCTGGATGCCCTTCGCGCAGTCCTTCGACTGTTGCGCGATGCCGTAGGCCAGGACGCCGACCTTCGCCGCGCCGAGCTGCTTGGCGAGCCACGGGAGGACGTGGAGAGCGCACGTGAAACACAGGGCCCCCTCGTTCGCGAAGAACGTCGGGTGGCCCGCGAACTCGGGGTTGATGTTCCACATGAACACGGGCTGCTTGGCCTTGGCGAGCAGATCCACACCGGTGAACAGCGTGGTCGCGGAGAACGTCGCGAAGGCATTGTCCTGCGCGAGGCTCTGCTGCACCGTCTGGCGGTTCTGCCCGAACTGGTCGTCACGGTCGGCGCCGATGACGAGCTTGCGCCCGTAGATGCCGCCGTTCGCGTTCACCATCGCGAAGTACGCCTTGATGCCGTCGACGAGCGGCGCGTAGCTGCCGGTGAGGTTGTTCGTCTTGGCAGTGATCGCCGCAACCTTGATCTGGGTGCTCGACACGCCCGGTGCCTTCACCGGGAGGTTCTTTTGGAGATCGGCGGGGCTGACAGTCGTGGTGGGTCCGTTGAGGGCCGGCGTCGTGGTGTCGGAGGCTTTCGACGAGCCCGCATTCCCACACGCGCCCACGAGCAGGACCATTGCCAAGCCGGCCAGCAAACTTCTCGCAGGCAAACCTCTCGCAGGCAAACGTCGCGCAGGCACACCTCTCACACGCATTGCGTCCCCCAGAAAGAGCTCGACTACCAAGACTGACGCTAACGTCATGAACCGTGGCCCGCAACACAGCCCCTTCACACGGAGCGTCGGTCGCATATACCCTCGTCACGTTTCACGCACACCCCGACGACGAGTCGATCGCGACGGCGGGCACGATGGCGCGCGCGAAGGCCGAGGGTCATCGCGTCGTACTGGTCGTCGCAACCCGCGGCGAGCTGGGTGAGCACGCACCCGACGCGCTCGCACCGGGTGAGACCCTCACCGACCGGCGCGTCGCCGAGCAGCACGCCGCAGCCGAGGTCCTGGGCGTCGACCGAGTCGAGTTCCTCGGCTACCGAGATTCCGGGATGGCGGGCGAGTCGACGAACGACGAGGACGGAGCGTTCGCGCGCGCCGACGTCGAGGAGGCCGCGGCGCGCCTCGCCGAGCTCCTGCGCGAAGAGAGCGCCGACGTGCTCACCGTCTACGACGACCACGGTGGCTACGGGCACCCCGACCACGTACAGGTACATCGGGTCGGCGTGCGCGCGGCCGAGCTCGCGGGGACGAGACGCGTCTACGAGTCGACCGCGAACCGCGACTACATCCGTAGCCTCTTGGAACGACGCGCCGGGGAGATGCCCGAGGGGCCCGACGTGCCCGATGCCGCGGAAATGAACGACTTCGGCTCCCCCGCGTCGATCATCACCACCACCGTCGATGTGCGCGACTACGTCGATCGCAAGCACGCCGCGATGGCCGCGCACGCGAGCCAGATACCGGCCGACTCGTTCTTCTTGGCCATGCCGCCCGACGCGTTCCGCGAGGCGTTCGGCGCCGAGTGGTTCATCCGGCGCGACGCGCCGCATGCCAAGGAGACCTGGCTGTTCGACGATCTCTGACGACCGCACCCGCAAGGCCGGCGTCACCCTCGAGCGTCAACGCTGGGCGCGGCGGGTGATCTCGATCCGGCGTCGGCCCCACCCGTAGTGCTTCAGCGGTTCGACAGGAGACCGGTCGGACACCCACGGCGCGTACGGAGCCATCACGTACACGGCGAGAGTGACGAGCACCCGGTCGTAATTCACACGCCATCCGGAGAAGTCGCGCCACGCCTGGTCGCGGTCGGCATGCACCGGAACGCCCGCACCGACGAGTCTCGCGTAGACCTCGTCGAACTCATCGCGTGAGACGCTGATCGGATCGTCGGGCGCGGGCGCGTCGTCGTAGTCGAAGCCGAAGAACCCCGCGACCTCGCGCAGCGCGAGATAGCCCGACCGGATGCACAGTGCCGCCGCGGGCGTCGGCGGGATGTCGAGCACCGCGAGCCGCATCGAAGCGGTG
>DATCCI010000522.1:0-2929 GCA_036511415.1 Acidimicrobiia bacterium | reverse complement strand
ACTGGCGGGCAAGACGGTCATCGACACGTGCAACTACGGCCCCGAGCGTGACGGCCACATCCCCGAGCTCGACGAGGGGTCGCTCACCTCGAGCGAGCTGCTGCTGCTGCGGTACATGCCGGACGCCATGCTCGTGAAAGCGTTTAACAACATCTTCTTCAAGCACCTGCTGTCACTCGCCCGCCCGGCGGGGGCGGCCGACCGCTCGTACCTGCCGATCGCCGGGGACTCCGCGCCAGCGAAGGCGGCGGTGACCGAATTCATCGAATCCATCGGGTACAGCGTGCTGGACGCAGGATCGGTGGCCGATAGCTGGCGGCAGGCGACGGGCACGCCGGTGTGGGGGACCCCATACGGGCCGTACTCGAACGAGAACGGCCAACCGGCCGGCGAGGACGCCATCCGCGCGGCACTAGCCACCGCAACGCGGTAACCGCAAGTCTGCGCGCCGCGGCTACACGCCGACGCCCCTGGGGCGCCGCGTTCATCACCGCGCTGGGGGGAGACGACGCCGATGCGCCGCGCATCGCATCCCGAGGAGATCGCCGAGGTCATCGCGTTCCTCGCGTCCGCCCGCGCGAGCTACATCACCGGCGCGACGATCGCCGTCGACGGTGGACGTCGAGCGGTCTAGATAGGCATGATGCCGTCTGGGCTCAAGCGCACGACGATCCCGACCACGTGAACCATCACATCACCAAGGAGCCGGCCATGTTTGACCATGTCAGCCTTCGAGTCTCTGACCTCCCCATTGCCGTTGGCGCCCTCGGTTCCGGGCTGCGAGAACTCGGGATCGAGCAGACTGCCGACACGCCGAGCTTCGCCAGGTGGGGGAACTTCGTCCTCATGCAGGACAACGACGACCGTCCGCCTACCCGGCGCGTCCACGTTGCTTTCATCGCGAAGGCGCAGGCCGACGTCGACCGCTTCTGGCAGGCGGGTGTCGACGCCGGCCTGGTCGATGACGGACCTGCGGGCCCGCGTCCGCACTACGCCGACGACTACTACGCGGGTTTTCTCAAGGACGCTGCCGGCAACGGCTTCGAAGCGGTTTACCGCGACGGCGATCGACCCCGCGGCAACATCGACCACGTCGCCATCCGGGCCAGCGATCTGGAGGCGTCAACCTCGTTCTACGCGACGGCGGGTGCGGCCGCAGGGCTGACGATCCGCGGCCAAACCGCGGAGCGCACGGGGTTCTCGGTCAGCGGACCCGGTGGTGTGTTCGGGGTGTTCGCCGGCGAGCCGACCGAGCACATCCACATCGCCTTCTCCGGCGACGACGACGCGGTGCGGAGGTTTCACGCCGACGCGATTGCGGCCGGCTATCAGAGCAACGGCGAGCCCGGCGAGCGGCCCGACTACCACGACGGGTACTACGCCGCGTTCATGCTCGATCCCGACGGGAACAACATCGAGGTCGTCAACCACAACCGCTAGCCGCGCCAAACCGGCGGGGCGTGCCAAGCGGTCTAGCTGCTTTCCAGCCGTCGTAGAGCCGACTGGTCAACTACCCGGCGACGATCTGGGGGATCGACTCCGGACGCGCCATCGTGCTCAGTTTCCGTATGCCCAGTTGGCGTGGCTCGTTGAGAACCGGCTTGATTGTCCATGGCGCCCCGAGACCGAGGACGCCTGTCCGTGGTCGCTTCTCCACAACCCACAGCTCTCCTCAACGTGGCCGAGCAGGCACCGCGTCGAAGCCTGACCCCCAACTAGTGACCATCGACGCGTTGGGTCTGTGATGGCATGGCTTCTGTTGCTGGTGACAAGCAAGCGGCGCTTTACGTGTCCGAATGAAAGCTAGACCTGGCACCCTGCGCAAACTTGACTCGGGGCGACAAGTTTTTGACTTGACACGCCATATGCCAAGAATCGGGTTTACGCACGGCTGGAGTGGGAACAGCATGGCCGCATCCGACGCGAAAGAGACGACCATGAGCCAGCAGGAAAAAGACGCACTCAAGGACATATTTCGCAACGCCCCGCTCGACATCGGAGGCGACCCGATCGAGCAGCGTACGAACTTCGAAAAGATGCTGAGCGCACAACCGCTCGCCGACGACGTCACGGCCACCCCCGGAGAGCTTGGCGGCGTGCCCGTCCTGAACATCGAGACCGGCGAGTCGAGCCACGACGCGGTCATGCTGTGGTTTCACGGAGGCTGGTACGTGATCGGTTCGCCCAGGACATCCGCGGGATTGAGGAGCGACCTTAGCCGCCGAGTCGACGCGAAGGTCATCTCCGTCGACTACCGTCTCGCTCCCGAGGACCCTTACCCAGCGGCGGTGCAGGACGCAAGGGCTGCCTACGGTGGTCTCCTGGACAGCGGCGTGGACCCCGGGTCCATCGCGATCGTCGGCGAGTCGGCGGGCGGTGCTCTGGCGGTGGCATTGCTCAACGTTCCGCCGCGCAAGCGTCACCCCGACAAGTCCGCCGATCGCGCGCAGCAGTGGGCGCCGGTTCAGCCGCGGCTACGAACGACGCTCGAGGGGTACATCGAGCAGACACGCCTCTCGTTGCGGCCCGCGACGATGGTCCGCGTCGAGGCGGTCCTGCGCGAGTTCGCCGTCTGGCTGACCGCGGACGCACCCGAGGTCGCTGCGGTCAGGAATCTTCAGCGGGCTCACATCGAGCGCTACAAGCGTCACCTCGCGCAGAGGCCATCGGTCCGTGGCGGCGGGCGGCTCTCGACCATCGGCCTGGCCGAGCAGCTCGGCACGCTCCGTGTCTGCCTGGAACGACTGAGCGAGTGGGATGGCGAGGACGCCCCGGCGCGCGTGCGGATGTTCGCCGGTGACATCCCCCGCCGCGATCAGCCGCTCCCCCGGTTCATCGACGACGCCGACGAGGTCGAAGGCGTCCAAGGGATCGACGAGAAACAGCTCGAACGAGTCCGCGCCGATCTGTCCGAATATGGACAGGTCGG
>DATCCI010000521.1:0-2629 GCA_036511415.1 Acidimicrobiia bacterium | reverse complement strand
CAAGACGCCGGGCCCCACGTCGGGCCGGAGCGCGTCGACCATCGCCGCGAGCCCGACTCGAGCGACGAGCGCGGCCCGTTCGACACCGGAGGTCGTCTCGGAATCAGCAGTCCGCCACAGCTCCGCAAACAACGGGCCGGCGTCGACGATCTCGGCACCGGGCATTGCTCGCGCGACCAAGGTGGCGAGAGCAGGGTTCATACCGTCGACGGCGACGCGCCGGGCGCCGCGCACACCGTCGATCGCCGTGAGCGACGCGAGCAGCTTCTCCGGATTCCAGGTGATCCCGAAGAGATGCTCGACCGGGAAGTCGGTCGCGACGACCGCGTCGGTGTTCGCGAGAACGTGCACGGCGGCGCTGCGGCGCACTACGACGCATCCGGGAGCGAACGCCCGGGTGCCGGCCAGCCACAGCCGCGACACGGCGGTGACGGTGCGTGCGTTCGCCTCTCTTCCGAGCAGCAGCACGTCGACGTGATCTCGCTCCATCAGGTCGATGCACGCCGCGAGCCGGCTCACGGGGCGCCCCCGCCGTCGAGCTCGGCGCGCGTCGAGAGCGGCACGTATCCGTCTGCGGTCACCGCGACGATCTCCTCCGACCGATGGCCGGCGCGGCCGTCGTCCCACACCACGGGCTCGAACACGAGCACCATGCCCGGTTGCAAGGTGAGAGACGCGTCGAACTCTTGACCGAGGTCGGTACCGACGAACGGCATCTCCGCGCTGTCGGTGCCGATGCCGTGGGCCAGATAGAAGTACGACAGCCACGGGCGCTTTCCGTGGTCGAGGCCGGCCGCCTCGGCGAGCTCCGCCGCCGTCACGCCCGGCCTCACGCATTCGAGCGCGCGGTCGACGATCGCCCGCCAGCGCGCGAACTGATCGCGCTCGGCGTCGTCCGGTGCGCGTCCGATGATCCACGTCGCGCCGAAGTCGGACGCATAGCCGTGGAAGTTGATGCCGGTGTCGACCCACATGACATCGCCCGCCGTCAGATCGTCGTTGCGGGTCGGGATCGGGAAGACCGGTTCACCGGTGACGCTGTACGGACCGGTGGCAACCGAGCGCGGCATCACCTGGAACACTGGGTCGACGGTGTTGGCGGTCGCGCCGAGCTCGGCGATCGCGCGGAGGAACACGCCGGAGAGATCGGTCGCGGACGCGCCGGGAACCGCGGCCGGCCGGACCGTCCGGATCGCCTCCTCGTTCATGGCCTGCGCCCGGCGAATGCATTCGAGCTCGTCCGCGGTCTTGGTGAGCTTCGCCGGCGCGAGCACGGCGCCGGCGTCGACGGGTTCGCGAGGTCGCAACGCCTCCCAGAGCGGCATCGGCGCGTCGTCGACGGCCAAGCGGCTCTTGCCGATCCTTCCAGCGAGCTCCCGGGCGCCCGCCGCGGTCTCGACTTCGAGCGATCGATGGAGGAATTCGTCCGGCAACTCGGGCGGCGCGCCTTCGGGGAAGGCGGTGAACAGATGTGGCCAGGGCGCGCCCCGCTCGAGCACCGCAACCGCGCGCCACAACGATGCCCGCGCGTGATCGGCAGCCGGCACGCGCGTGCCCGACGCGTACGAGACGTTTTGTTGCCCGCAGAGGACCAGCGTGTCGACGCTAGCGGCCGCCATCGCGGCGTCGAGCTTCGCGATGCGGTCGCGGCGCATGCGAGCAAGGTCGAGCGCACAAACGGGTTCGGTCATGCCGGCTCCGGCCCGCGGCGCTCGGAGGTCTGGAGGTAGACGGCGACCCGTGAGATGAGGCCGCCGGCGACGTCGAACACGACGGTCTCGTCGGTGCGCAGCCGCGCATCGCCGTCGTCGACCGTCTCGCTCAGCTGGACCGCGACGCGGGTGCCGTCGGCGATCATTCCGGCGACGACGAGCACGTAGCCCGAGAGTGCGCCGATCGTGCTCCGCAGGAATTCGGCGTACTGCTCTCCGCCACTGACCAGGTCGTGGTACGGGCCGACGCGCTCGGCGTCCGGCGCGAGGGACGCGGCCACCGCGTCCCAGTCGGAGGCGGCGAGCCCATCGAGATACCGCTGCACGACATCGCGCGCGAAGGTTTCGTCGAGAATCCGGCGCGCACCGGGACCCAGCGGCACCTCGGCGATCCGGGCGATGCCGGCGGCGCTCATCTTGTGTGCGGTCTTGGTGATCACACCCGGCAGCTTCTCGGGATCGAGACGCGCCGCGATGTCGACGAGCTGCGTCTCGAGGAACACGAGACAGAGCGCGTCCTCGAGCACTTGCACGTCGTCGTGCTCGCCGGCGCGGGCGAGGCCGTCCTTGCGCACGATCGACTGGACGCGCCGGATCGTCGCCTCGTCGTAGCCCGCGTCACGGAGCACGACCCCGAGCTCGTCCGCGTGTTGCGCGTGCAGGTTCTTGCGCCAGCGGAGGTAACCGGCACGCCCGGCCGGATAGCTCGCGCGCGGCACCGTCCAGCGGCGAAAGTGATGTCCGCGCGCGGCGAGCAGCAGCGCGTCGTCGGCGTCGGGACGGAGGTGCAACACCCATTCGGTGACCAGATCGGCGTGGACGATCTCCTTGGGACCGGTGCGGTCGCGCACCGTGACGACCGTGGGATCGGCTCGATTCGCGTCGTCGATCGCGGCGAGTGCGACGCGCAAGCGGGC
>DATCCI010000520.1:0-2762 GCA_036511415.1 Acidimicrobiia bacterium | reverse complement strand
GGACGCGTTGCGATGACCCGGTACCTCCTCGAGGTCGACGACCTCGATCCGGTCCGGCTCCGCCGGATCCTCGACGATGCGGTCGCCTGGAAGGCCGAGCCGGCCGCGATCCCGCCCGCGCTCGCGGGTCGAGGCGCTGCGGCCCTGTTTCAGAAGCCGTCGGCGCGCACCCGCGTTTCCATCGAGATGGCGATCGCGACGCTCGGTGGCCATCCGATCTACATACGCGACGAAGAGGTGAACCTCGACGTCCGCGAGTCGGTCGAGGACGTGGCGCGCACCCTGGCCTCGATGTGCTCGGTGATCGCAGCACGGGTCTACGACCATCACACGCTCGAGCGAATGGTCGCGGTCGTCGACGTGCCCGTCGTCAACCTGCTGTCCGACACCGCGCATCCGTGCCAGGCGCTCGCCGACCTCTTGACCGTACGCGAGCACTTCGGCGATCTCGAGGGCAGACGGCTCGCGTTCGTCGGCGACGGCAACAACGTCGCCGCGTCGCTTGCCTACGCGGCGGCGTTGTCCGGCGTCGAGGTCGCCGTCGCGTCCCCGGACGGCTACGAGCTCGACCCGCACGTCGTCGACCGGGCCCGCAACCTCGGCGGCACGGTCGAGCTCGTCAACGACCCCTACGACGCGGTCCACGGCGCCGACGTCGTCTACACCGACGTGTGGACCTCGATGGGCCAAGAGGGCGAGCGCGATCAACGCGAACGGGCGTTCGCCGGGTGGACGGTCGACGTCGCCCTGATGAACGCGGCGAGCGCGGGCGCGATCTTCATGCACTGCCTCCCGGCGCATCGCGGCGAGGAGGTGGCGGCCGACGTCATCGACGGACCGCAGTCGGTCGTATGGAAGCAGGCCGGCAACCGGATGCACTCGGCCCGCTCGCTGCTCGTCGACCTGGTCACGGCGGACCGCTGATGTCGACGCTCGGCAAGCCGCAGCGCCAGCACCGGATCCTGCGCATGCTCGAAGACCAGCCGATCTCGAGCCAGGCCCAGCTCGTGCAGCTGCTGGAGGCCGAAGGCATCGTCGCGACCCAGGCGACGGTGAGCCGCGATCTCGAAGACCTCGGCGCGGTAAAGGTCCGCATACCCGGCGGCGCGATGGCGTACGCCATCCCGGAGTACACACGCGAGCGCGCGCCGTCCGACGACCATCTGAAACGGTTGATGAGCGAGTTCGTCGTCGAGGTCGCGCACAGCGCGAACCTGGTCGTGCTCCGAACGCCGCCGGGCAGCGCGCATGTCGTCGGGTCCGCGCTCGACCGCGCGTCGCTCGGTTCCGTGCTCGGCACCATCGCGGGCGACGACACCGTCCTCGTGGTGTGCAAAGAATCCGTCGGCGGCGGGGTCGTCGCCGCCGAGCTCGCCGGTCTCGCCGGGCTCTGATCAAAGGAGACGTCACCGTGGCCAAGCGAGTCGTGCTCGCGTATTCGGGAGGACTCGACACCTCCATCGCCGTGCGGTGGATGCGTGAGGAGTGGGGAGTCGAGGTGATCGCGTGTGCAGTCGACGTCGGTCAGCTCGCGCCCGGCGAGGAGGAGACGATTCGCGAGCGCGCAGCCGCCGCGGGCGCGGTCGAGACCGAGATCGTCGACGCGCGCGAGGAGTACGCGCGCGGCTTCCTGGTGCCCGCGCTGCGTGCGAACGCGCTCTACGAGGGCAAGTACCCGTTGGTCTCGGCGCTGTCCCGCCCCGTGATCGCCGAGCACCTGGTCGCGTCGGCGCGCCGTCACCGCGCCGACGCGGTGGCGCACGGTTGCACCGGCAAGGGCAACGACCAGGTGCGCTTCGAGGTCTCGGCGCGCGTCCTCGCGCCCGATCTCGACGTGATGGCACCCGTACGGATGTGGGGACTGACCCGGGCCGACTGCATCGAGCTGGCCGCCAAGTGGGACATCCCCATCTCGGCGTCGAAGGAGAAGCTCTATTCGATCGACGAGAACATGTGGGGTCGCGCGATCGAGTGTGGCGTGCTCGAGAACCCGTGGGCGGCCGCGCCCGAAGAGCCGTTCACCCTGACCCGCAACACCAAGGACGCGCCGTCCGAGCCGACCGAGATCGTCGTCGGCTTCGTTCGTGGTGTGCCCGTATCGTTGGACGGAACCGAGGTCGGTCTGGTCGAGCTGATCGAGTCGGTCGGTCGCTCGGTCGGCAACTACGGCTGGGGGCGGATCGACATGGTCGAGAACCGCCGTGTGGGCATCAAGAGCCGTGAGGTCTACGAGTGCCCCGCGTCGCTCGCGCTGATCCTCGCCCACAAGGACCTCGAGAGCATCACGCTCGAACGCGACCTCGCCCGGGAGAAGCAGCGGCTCGAGATCCGGGTCGCCGAGCTCGTGTACGACGGCATGTGGCACACGCCGCTGATGCGCGCGCTCGAGGCCTTCGTCGAGGTGACCCAGGAGCACGTGACCGGAGAGGTCCGGCTGCGGCTCGAGCCCGGTCGGTGCGATCCCGTCGGCCGGCGCGCGCGGCGCGGTCTTTACGACCACGACCTTGCGACGTACGACGCCGACGACGCGTTCCGCCACCAGGACTCCGAGGGCTTCGTACGGCTCTGGGGCCTCTCGGCCGAAACGTGGTCGCGACGTCAGGGTCCGGGGGCATCGTGACTCAGCACGAGCCGCCGGGCGCGCGTCCGCTCTGGCACGGCCGGTTCGGCGAGGGTCCGGCCGACGAGCTCCTCGCCTTCACCGTCAGCCTCCCGTTCGACCGCCGCCTCGCCTCCGACGACCTCACCGGTTCGCGCGCCCA
>DATCCI010000519.1:0-7216 GCA_036511415.1 Acidimicrobiia bacterium | reverse complement strand
CGCCGCCGCGGCAAGCAGATCGTGCTCGACACCAGCGATCCCGATGTCCGCGTCGGTGTGCATCTGGGGATGAGTGGGCGCGTGCTCGTCGACGACGAGGAGGCGGGAGACCCGCTGGTGTACGCAAGCAACCGGCGCGTTCCGAAGTGGCACCGCTTCGGAGTCCATTTCGCCGACGGCGGCGACTTCATGCTGCGCGACCCGCGTCGGCTCGGTGCCGTCGAGCTCGACCCCGACGAGAGCCGGCTCGGGCCCGACGCGTTGACGTTGTCGTTCAAGGAACTCGACGCCGCGCTCGCGCAACGCACCGCGCCGATCAAGGCCGTGCTCATGGACCAGCACCGCATCGCCGGCCTCGGCAACCTGCTCGTCGACGAAGCGTTGTGGCGCGCGGGCATCGATCCGCAGCGCCCGCCGTCGGCCATCGCGGAAGACGAGCGGCACGTGCTCCACAAGGCGATTCGCACGATGCTGCGCACGCTCGACCGGCGCGGCGGATCACACACCGGCGACATGCCCCGCGACCTCGACACGCCGTGTCCCCGCGACCGGTCCCTGCTCGCCCGGGGAACGGTCGGCGGCCGGACGACGTATTGGTGCCCCGTGCACCAGCATTGACAGCTGGTGTTAACATGCTTGCGATGTCCGCCTCCTACCTCCTCGTAGTAGTTACGTAGCGCCCGGCCCGCCCTCGCGCGCCGTGCGCTACCTCGCCCCTCGCCGCCGCGAGGGGTTTTTCATGCCCGGAATCGTCCGAAGAGAAAACCGTGAAGAGGACACCATGAAGCTGACCGGAGCCCAGGCCCTCATCAAGAGCCTCGAGATGGAGCAGGTGGAGGTCATGTTCGGCCTTCCCGGTGGAGCGATCCTGCCCGTCTACGACCCGCTCATCGACTCCTCGATCCGCCACATCCTCGTCCGCCACGAGCAGGGCGCGGGCCACATGGCGAGCGGCTACGCGCACGCGACGGGACGCCCCGGCGTCGCCATGGTGACGAGCGGACCGGCCGCGACCAACATCGTCACGCCGCTGTGCGACGCATACATGGACTCCGTTCCGATCGTCGTCATCACCGGCCAGGTCGCGTACTCCGTGATCGGAACCGACGCCTTCCAGGAGGCCGACACGGTGGGCATCACGATGCCCGTCACCAAGCACAACTGGTTGATCAGCGACGCGCAGGACATCCCGCGCGTCGTGCGCGAGGCGTTCCACGTCGCGACGACGGGACGGCCCGGGCCGGTGCTGATCGATCTCCCGAAGGACGTCGCCAACGCGCCGATGGAGTGGTACTGGCCGGAGAAGGTCGACCTTCCCGGCTACAAGCCGAACGTGAAGGGCCATCCGCGGCAGATCAAGGACGCGGCGCGCTTGATCAACGAGGCCCGCCGGCCGGTCATCTATGCGGGTGGCGGCATCATGAACTCCGGCGCTTCCCGCGCGTTGCGAGAGCTTGCGGAGTTGACGGGCATTCCCGTGGTGACCACGCTGATGGGCCGCGGCGCGCTTCCCGACGGTCACCCGCTGTGTCTAGGCATGCCGGGCATGCACGGCAACTACACGGCGGTCACGTCGATGCAGAAGGCCGATCTCCTGGTGACGCTGGGCGCCCGTTTCGACGACCGGGTGACGGGCAAGGTCTCGACGTTCGCACCCGATGCCAAGATCATCCACGTCGACATCGATCCGGCCGAGCTCGGCAAGGTGCGGTTCGCCGACGTGCCGATCGTCGGCGACGTGCGCACGGTGATCGAAGAGCTGATCAAGGCCGTGAAGGCCGAGCACGCCCGGAGCGACCCGCCCGACCTCGCGCCGTGGATCGCGCAGATCCGCGACTGGCAGGACCGTTACCCGCTCAAGTACACGCAAGAGGAAGGCGGTCCGCTCAAGCCGCAGTTCGTCATCGAGCGCCTGCGCGACAACACGCCCGACGACTGCATCCTCGTCGCCGGTGTCGGCCAGCACCAGATGTGGGCGAGCCAGCTGTGGAAGTTCAAGCTGCCGAACACCTGGGTGAACTCGGGTGGGCTCGGCACGATGGGCTACGCGGTCCCCGCCGCGGTCGGCGCGAAGGTCGGTCGTCCCGATCGCATGGTCTGGGCCATCGACGGCGACGGTTGCTTCCAGATGACCGCGCAGGAGCTCGTTACCGCTTCAGCGGAGCGCATCCCGGTGAAGATCGCGATCTTGAACAACGCGTACCTCGGCATGGTTCGACAGTGGCAGGAGCTCTTCTACGAAGAGCGGTACAGCGAGGTGTACCTGTCGCCCGACCTGCCCGACTACGTGAAGTGGGCCGAAGCGATGGGCTGCATCGGCATGCGCGTCGACAACGCCGACGACGTCGTCGCCACGATCGAGAAGGCCAACGAGATCGACGATCGTCCGGTCGTGATCGACTTCCGCACCGACTGGCGCGAGAAGGTGTATCCGATGGTGGCCGCGGGTGCGTCGAACGACGACATCATCCTGGGCCCCGAATTCGGGGAGGGCGGGCGATGACGAGCCGGGTCCTGCATCACATACTGACCGTCACCGTCGAGAACAAGCCCGGCGTGTTGTCGCGGGTTGCCGGCCTGTTCTCCCGGAGGGCGTTCAACATCGTGTCGCTCGCGGTCAGCCCGACCGACGACGACCGCTTCTCGCGCATGACCATCGTGGTCGACGCGGAGTCGGCGCCGCTCGAGCAGGTCGTGAAGCAGCTCAACAAGCTGATACCGGTGATCAAGATCACCGAGGTTCCGCCGTCGGAGGGCGTCGAGCGCGAGCTCATGCTGGTCATCGTCAAGGCCGCGGCCGAGACCCGCAGCCAGGTCACCGAGCTAACGGCCATCTTCGAGGCCAAGATCGTCGACGTCGGATACGAGGCGATGACGATCATGGTCGTCGGCGAACCCGAGAAGCTCGACGCGTTCAGCGACCTCGTAAAGCCCTTCGGCATCGTCGAGCTGCAGCGCACCGGCCGCATCGCATTGCCGAAACTCGCCCGCGAATCCACCCGCCTGCGTTCGGTCAAGACCGCGCGGGGCTGATTTCCGTTTCCGCCTTCACGACGAGGAGACTCCGTTCGATGCCTGCCACCGTGTACTACGAGAACGATGCCGACCTCGGCCTGATCTCCGACAAGCTGGTCGCGATCCTCGGCTACGGCTCGCAAGGCCACGCGCACGCGCTGAACCTCAAGGACTCGGGCATCGACGTCGTCGTCGGGCTCCGACCCGGTTCGAAGTCGAAGGCCAAGGCCGAAGCGGCCGGCCTGCGGGTGCTTCCGACCGCCGATGCCGTCCGCGAGGCTGACATCGTCATGATGCTCTTGCCCGACACCGAGCAGAAGAAGGTCTACGAGGCCGACATCGCACCGAACCTGGTCGACGGGAACTCGCTCGCGTTCGCGCACGGCTTCAACATCCACTTCGAACAGATCGCCCCGCCCGCGGGTGTCGACGTGTGGATGATCGCGCCGAAGGGGCCCGGTCACCTCGTGCGCCGGACGTACGAGGAAGGCGGCGGCGTCCCGTGTCTCGTCGCAGTGCACAACGACGCGACGGGCAAGGCGAAGCAGACGGGGCTCGCGTACGCGAAGGGCATCGGTGGCACGCGCGCCGGAGTGCTCGACACGACGTTCGCCGAAGAGACCGAGACCGATCTGTTCGGTGAGCAGGTGGTGCTCTGCGGCGGTCTCGTCGAGCTGATCCGCAACGGCTACGAGACGCTCGTCGAGGCCGGCTACCAGCCCGAGAGCGCGTACTTCGAGACCCTGCACGAGGTGAAGCTGATCGTCGACCTGATCTACGAGGGCGGCATCGCGGCGATGAACTACTCGATCAGTGACACCGCGGAGTACGGCGAGATGTCCCGGGGGCCGCGCGTCGTCAGTCCCCAGACCAAGGCGGAGATGAAGAAGATCCTCGGGGAGATCCAGTCGGGCGACTTTGCGCGGGAGTGGATCGCCGAGAACGAGAACGGTCGTCCGAACTTCAATCGCATGCGCGAGGCGGCGGCCAAGCACCCGATCGAGAAGGTCGGCGCCGAGCTGCGTTCGATGATGCCGTGGATCGCGGCCGGGAAGCAGCGCGTACAGGACGTCTCCGGCGGCTGACGCCCCGACGCCGCCAGTTGCCGCGGCTGATTCAGATGATCTTGATCGCGTCGAGCACGCGCGCGGCGTAGGCCTCGTCGCCTTCGACCTTCACGAGATCGCGCCACGCCGCGCGCCTCGTTCCCCAGATCACGAAGTCGTGATCGGCGCCGTGCACCGTCGCCGCGGCACCGCTGCTCGCGCCCTCGCGGAGGGCGACCCGACCCGCGTTCCCTCCGGGCGCGATCGTCCAGGTGCCGCCCCCGGGCCCGTCGAGCTCGAGCACGATGGGCCGGTCGACGATGCCGCCGAGCGCGTCGGCGCACATCCACGGCAGGCCCGCGAGCATCCATTCGATCGTCGGGCGCAGGCGCATCTCGTCGCGCGGCGGTTGCGGCCGGTCGATCGGGCCGTTCGGCACGAGGATGTCGTTGCGCAGATGCGTGTAGCCGTCGAACAAGAACGTGCTGGGCAGGATCGACATCGGATGGGTCCCGAGCTCGCCCATCGGCAGCATCGTCTCTGACAGCGGCGCGTCCTGAACGCTCGCGAACACGTTCGCGGCCTGCTCGCTGTACGACTCGTACTCCTCGATTACGGCTTCGATCGGCCACGACCGGCGCTCGGCGACGGCGGGCTCCATGGCTCGCTCGGTACCGCTCGTGGTGTCGGGCAAGAAGGCCGGGTCGATCACGCCGTGCAGCGTGCACGCCATGTGGCCGACGACGTCGCGCACCGTCCAACCCGCGCACGCGGACGGCAGCAGCCACTCCTCGGCCGTGATCCCTTTCGCGATCGTCAGGATCGCCTCGCGCTCGGCGCGGAACCCGTCGACTGCCAGCTGACTCATGCGGCCCCCTCTAGCTCCTCGGAACCTGCGACCACGGCAGGTCCCGGTCGACACGCGGCTCGCCGGGCAGACCCAGGATGCGCTCGCCGAGGATATTGCGCATGATCTCCGACGTGCCACCCTCGATCGAGTTGGCCCGCGCCCGCAAGAACATCTTGCGAGACGACCCGAGCGGAGCTTCGAGCCCGGCCTCGTCGGGACGCTTGAACGCGTAGTCGTAGCCCACGATGCCATGGGCGCCGAGGAGGTCGACGCACAGTTCGTACGTCGCCTTGTTCATGTTGGCGAGCGCGAGCTTGGCGATCGAGCCTTCCGGGCCGGGATTCCCGGCGCGGGCCTTGGCCGCGGCGCGCTGGTTGGTGTAGCGCAGGACCTCGCTCTCGATCCACAGGCGCGCGATGCGGTCGCGACTCACGGCGTCGCGTTCCGGCGCGGCGCGCTTGCTCCAGAGGTCGAGTGCCTCCTGGATACCCGAGACGCGCTTGCCGCCGCCGCCGCTCGCGGCGCCGATGGTGGTGCGCTCGTTCATCAGCGTGGTCATGGAGACACGCCACCCGTCGCCGATGTCGCCGATGCGATCGGCGTCGGCGATGCGCGCGTCGGTGAAATACACCTCGTTGAACTCGGCCTCGCCCGTGATCTGGCGCAGCGGTCGTACCTCGACGCCGGCCGCATGCATGTCGACCATGAAGTAGGTGAGGCCTTTGTGCTTCGGGAGGTCCGGATCGGTGCGCGCCACGAGCATGCCCCGATCGGCGAGATGCGCGAGCGTGTTCCAGACCTTCTGCCCGTTGACGACCCACTCGTCGCCGTCGCGCACAGCGCGGGTTGCGAGGCCGGCGAGGTCGGAGCCTGCGCCGGGCTCGGAGAAGAGCTGGCACCAGATCTCCTCGCCCGTGAACATCGGCCGTAACGCGCGCCGGCGGAGATCGTCGCTCCCGTGGGTCACGACTGTCGGGCCCGCGAGCGAGAGACCGAAGAAGAGCGTTCCGTGCGGCGGCTCGGCACCGGCCTCGCGGAGGCGACGGTCGATGTGCCGTTGCATGATGGGCGGGAGATTCAAGCCGCCGAACCCCTCCTGGAAATGCACCCACGCCAGTCCCCGGTCGTACTGCGCGCCGCGAAAGGTGGTCGGCTCGGTGCGCTTCGGGTCGTGCGCAGCCAGCAGATCGTCGATCAACGCGTCGACGCGGCTCTGGTCGTTGTCGGCCATGCTCTGAGCGTAACGTCATCCTGTGCACGGCGTGCTGGCGGTCGATCAGCCCGACTTGTTCTACGCCCGTCAGCAGATGGCTTTCTCGCTGGGCGCGCACATCGTGCTCGCCTGCATCGGGATGTCCGTTCCCTTCCTCGTCGTGCTCGCCGAGTGGAAGGGACAGCGCACCGGCGATCTCGTCTACGCCACGCTCGCGCGCCGGTGGGCGAAGGCGATGGGCGTGCTGTTCGCAGTCGGGGCGGTGTCGGGGACGATCCTGTCGTTCGAATTCGGGATTCTCTGGCCGCGCTGGATGGGGCGCTTCGGCGACGTGATGGGCTTGCCATTCGCGATCGAGGGCTTTGCCTTCTTCTTGGAGGCGATCTTCATCGGGATCTACCTCTACGGCTGGGACCGATTGCCGCCGCGCGTTCACCTGTGGGCCGGCATCCCGATCGGAATCGCGGGCGTCGCGTCTGCGTTCTTCGTGGTGGCCGCGAACGGTTGGATGAACGACCCGACCGGATTCACCGTCGACGCGAGCGGCAACGTCACCCACGTGGACCCGTGGGGCGCGCTGTTCAACTCCGCGCTCTGGCCCGAAGCGATCCACATGATCCTCGCCGCGTTCATCGTCGGCGGCTGCCTTGTCGCGATGCCGTACGGATGGGCGATGCTGCGCGGGCGCCGGACGCGCTATGAACGAGTCGGGCTGCTGCTGCCGCTGACGGTCGCGATGCTCGCGGCACCGCTGCAGATCGTTGCGGGCGATTGGGCCGCGCGCCACGTGGCCCAGCACCAGCCCGTGAAACTCGCGGCGATCGAGGGTCTCTACCAGACGACCAAGGGCGCGCCGTACCATCTGGGTGGCATCTACGTCGACAACGAGGTGAAGGGCGGCATCGCCGTTCCCGACCTGTTGTCGATACTCGCGTTCCACGATCCGAACGCGGTGGTCAAGGGGCTCGCCACGGTACCGCCCGCCGACCGACCGCCGGTCAACGTCGTGCGCACGGCCTTCCAACTCATGGTCGCGATCGGCACTGCGATGCTCGGGCTCGGGTTGTGGATGCTCGTGGCGTGGCGCCGACG
>DATCCI010000518.1:0-4909 GCA_036511415.1 Acidimicrobiia bacterium | reverse complement strand
GGCGCTCGCGGGCGCGATCGCCGACCTGGCCATGGCCGCGGCGCTCGGCGCGATCCGAGCCGCGGGCGCTTCCGCGGGACAGGCTCACGCCGAGGGCGCGCTCCCGACCGTGGCCATCGTCTTCGTGCTGGCGGCTCCGGGCATCGTGGCCCTCGCCGGCATCGCACTCGCGCGCCCGGTGCTCTTCGGTGCGGCGGGCTTCGCGTGCGGCCCCCTCGTCATCGTGTCGATCCTGGCCTTCCCCCTCATCGTGGCGAGCGTGTTGCTGATCGTCGCGTTCGCCCAGGCCACGCGCACCCAACTCCCGCGCACGCAACCGCTCCCGTCGCTGCTCACCGGTTTCGTTCTCGTCGCCTTCCCGGTACCCATCCTCGTCGGGCTCCGGATCCTCGTCACCGAGACCGCGCAGTACACCTACACCTTCGCGGGCGGCTCCGAGGGCGGCGAGTACTTCACGCGGGGACACGCCGGGCTGTGCATCGCGCTCGTCACGGCCGACGTCGTGGTCGCGTCACTGCTCGCGCGCCTTGGCCCCGCCCCGGCGCGATCCAGCGCTCGCAGTTCCCACGTGTGAGCCCGCGCGTATGCACTCAGGTCACGTCGTCGGTGTCCACCCCGCGCGATCGCGGTCGACTTCGGGGACCGGTCCGGGCCGGCGCGGCGGATGGTGCTGCAGACGGGCGGGGAACCCGAGTCGCGCCGTCCCGTCACCCGCGTCGAACACGACCTCGCGCCCACGGAACTGCTCGTTCGCGGCCATCTCCGCGGGGTCGAGCACGGGCGCGACCGGCGCGCCCGCACGCGTGAGCCGCTCGAACGCCTCGGCGCACGTGAGCTGCGCGCAGGCTGCCGCGACCGCCGCCTGGCATTCGTCGAATCGATCGAGACGTTCGAGATGGCCCAGACCCCGCAGCTCGTCGGCGAGCGCGAGCCCGTCGCACACGGCCTGCCAGAAATGGTCCTCGGAGATCACCGCCAACGTGATCCATCCGCCGTCGGCGCACGCGAAGACGCCGTAGCCAGCAGAACCGCGGGTCGGCTGGGCTCGGCCCCGCAGGAGGTTGCCCGAGCTGGTTCCCGACCACGACGCGACGACGTCGGCCATCGCAACGTCGATGCGCTCCCCTTCACCGGTCCGGATGAGCTTCGCCCACGCCGCGCAGATGCAGAACGCCGCCACCGTGCCCGCCGCGAGATCGGCGATCGGGACGCGCGGGATCGCCGGCTCCTCTCCCGCTCGCGGCGCGAGCGCGCCGGCCAGCGCCTGGTAGTTCACGTCGTGGCCCGGACGCGCGACGTTCGGGCCCGTCTGGCCGTAACCCGACACCGAGCAGTAGATGATCGACGGGTTGCGCGCCCGCACGTCGTCGTAGCCGAGGCCGAGGCGCGCCGCGACCCCGGGCCGCCACCCTTCGCAGAACACGTCCGCGTCGGCGACGAGCTCGAGCGCGCGCGCCCGGCCTTCCGCATCGCGGAGGTTCAACTCGATGCTCGCCTTGTGACCGGCGATGTCGCGAAACAGATGCGGGAACGTCCGCATCGGGTCGCCGCCCGGCGGCTCGATCTTCAGGACGTGCGCGCCCAGGTCGGCCAGCATCTGGGTCGCGTGCGGGACGGGACGCCAGATGCCCGCGTCGAGGACGCGCATCCCGTCGAGCAGACCGGTCACCTCACGAGCTCGGAACGTCGTCGCGCAATTGCCCTCGCAGCACGAACTTCTGGACCTTCCCGCTCGCGGTGCGGGGGAACTCCTCGACCGTCCGGAGGTGCTCGGGCCACTTCTGACGCGCGATGCCGCTCTGTTCGAGGTACGTGCGCACCTCGGTGAGCTCGGGCGCGACCCGCCCGGTCTGCATGCGGAAGAACGCGCACGCGACCTCGCCGAGCCGGGCGTCGGGCGCGGCAACGACCGCGACCTCGGCGACGTCGCGCATGCGCACGAGGAGCTCCTCGACCTCCTGCGCGCTCACGTTCTCACCACCGCGGATGATGATGTCCTTCTTGCGATCGGTGATGGCGAGGTAGCCGTCGTCGTCGAGCACGCCGATGTCGCCCGTCATGAACCACCCGTCGGCGCTGAACGCCGTTCGGGTGGCGGCCGCGTCGGTGTACCCGACGAACAGCTCCGGCCCCCGGCTCCAGATCTCGCCGGGCGTCCCGACGGCGACGTCCTTGCCATCGTCGTCGACGAGGCGGACCTCGACGCCCGGCAACGGAAGGCCGTCGGTGTTGACGCGCTTTTCATGGGGCGCGTCGGGCGTACTCCCCGTGATCGAAGGATGCTCCGTCGACCCGAAGCTGCGCGCGATCTCGATGCCGAGCGCGGCGCAACGCTCGCCGACCGCGGCCGGTACGGCCGAACCGCCGAGGCCGACGAACGGCATCAGAGGAACGTGGCGCTCGCGGTCGAAGTCGGGGTGGTCGAGCAGGCTCGTGAGGAAATAGGTGGAGCCCTGACCGGCCGACAAACCGTCGTCGAGCATCGCCTGCAGTACCCGGCCCGGATCCCACACGTCGATGAGGTGGATCTCGCCGCGCCGGAACACCGGGACGAGCAACGCCGCGAGCATGCCGATGCCGTGCCCCACCGGTGCACCGGTGATCATCGCCGGACCACCGCGGTCGTTCTGCATCGCCGCGAGCTGATGGATCTCGGCGTTGATCGTGCGATGCGAGTGCACGACACCCTTCGGATCGGAAGTCGTGCCCGACGTGTACGCGACGAGCGCCGGCGACCGCGGGTCGACCGGCGGGATCGCGTCGAGCAGGTCGTCGTCGACGAGGTCGGCGAACGCGAGGTCGCTCGCATCGGCCGCGTCGCCGGTTCGGCTCCCGACGATCGCGACCCATTCGAGATCGTCCAGGGTGCCGCGCATGCCCGCGAGGTTGGCGAGGAAGTCTTGATGACCGAAGTGGTCGGCCGTCACCAGCGCCTTCACGCGGGTCTTGCGCAGGATGTAACCGACCTCCTTCGGCCCGTAGAAGTGGACGATCGGCACGACGACCGCGCCGAGGTAGGTGACCGCGTAGAAGGTCGCGGCCGCCTCGAGCCAGTTCGGGAGCTGGAAGGCAACCGCGTCGCCCGGGCCGATACCACGCCGCCGGAGGCCGGTGGCAACGCGCCGCGCGAGCGCGTCGACCTCGCCGAGCGTGCCGCGATACGGCTTGCGGTCGGACCGCACGGTGAAGGGGTGCGACGCGGCGTCGTGCAGTCCCGCGCCGAGGACTGCACCGAGGCTGTCGTCGCCCCAGAATCCCTCCGCCACGTAGCGGCGCGCGTGCTCCTCGTCGACCTCGCGCGGGGTGAAGTCCATCGCGGGCAACGCTACTGATCCGCGGTCACGTCATCAGGGGTCATGCCCGGGGAAGCCCGAGCACCCGCTCCGCGATGATGTTGCGCTGGATCTCGCTGGTTCCCCCCGGGATGGTCGCGCCGAAGCTGCGGAGGTACTGGATCGCCCACGACCCCTCGCGCCACATCTGCGGTCCGAGCCAGTCGAGGTCGAGTCCCTCCATGCCCAGCGCCTCGCTGCCGAACAGGAGCGCCTTCTGCAACGACTCGCTGCCGTACAGCTTGAGCAGCGAGTGCTCGGGTGCCGACTTGCCCTTGAGGAACTTCGAAAAGCCTCGATAGCCCATCGTCATGAGCGCCTGTGCGTCGACGTAGAAGCCCGCGACCGCATCGCGATACCGGGCGTCCTCTCCGAGCGGCTTGCCGTTCGCCCCTTCCGACTTCCCGAGCTCGACCAGCGCCTTGACCGCGCGTTGCACGTCGTAGGCGTAGTTGATCCACAACATCGCGCGTTCGTGCGCGAGCGAGCCCTGGGTGATCGGCCAACCCGCGTTGAGCTCACCCAGCAGGTTGGCGCGCGGCACGATCGCGTCGGTGAAGAACACCTCGTTGAAGTCGAGGAAGTCCGGCTCGGAGAGCTCGGGGAACGGCCGGCGATCGACCCCCGGAGACGTCGTGTCGATGATCAGCGCGCTGATCCCCTTGTGCTTGGGTGCGCTCGGATCGGTGCGCACGAAGCACAAGCACCAGTCGGCGTGGTGCGCGCCCGAGGTCCAGACCTTCTGGCCGTTCACCACGAACTCGTCACCGATCAACTCGGCGCGCGTCTTGAGGCTCGCCAGATCGCTCCCGGCGCCCGGCTCACTCATGCCGAGGCACCATGAGATCTCGGCTCGCAGGGTTGGGAGGAGGAAGCGCTCCTTTTGGTCGGGCGTGCCGTAGTCGTAGATCGACGGCGCGATGATCCCGAGGCCCTGCGGGTTCGCGCTCCGCAAGATCTCGCGACCGCTCATCTCCTCGAAATAGATCATCTGCTGGGTCGGCGTGGCGTTGCGCCCGCCCAGCTCCGGCGGCCAGCCCGGCACGAGCCAGCCTGCGTCGAACAACGCCCGCTGCCAGGCGCGCGCCCACTCGGGCATGTGCGCGCTCGACTGCTTCGGCTCGTGGATCCGTTCGTCCGACGGTTGGTGATCGTCGAGCCACGCGTCGAGCTCGGCGCGGAACGCCTCGTCCTCGGGTGCGTAGCGCAGGCGCATCGAACCGCAGGGTAGTTTCCTGACGTCAGCGTCAGGAAATTCCGCCGGAGGCCACGTGGACTTCGAATTCTCGCCGGAGCAGGAAATGCTGCGGACGTCGGTACGCGCGTTCCTCGCGGTCGCGTCGCCGCTCGCGTCGCTACGGGCGGGGTACGAGCTTCCCGTCGCCGACACCGCGGCTTGGGACGGCCTGCGCGAGCTCGGCGTGGTCGGGCTGCTCGTCGGCGAGGAGCACGGCGGCGCCGGCATGGGGATGGTCGACACGGCCGTCGTGCTCGAGGAGCTCGGTCGCGCGGTGTGCCCGGCGCCGTACGCGTCCTCCGCGATCGGAGCGGTCTCTCTTGCCGACGACGAACTGCTC
>DATCCI010000517.1:0-4630 GCA_036511415.1 Acidimicrobiia bacterium | reverse complement strand
AGTCGCAGCGTGCCTCGCCGAGGACGTGCACCGTCAGGTCGGCGCTGGGCGGGAGCCAGCGGCGGCGGCGCTCCTCCGGGCCGAGCCGCTCGCCGACCGCGCCCGGCATGGTGTCGCAGAGCGTGACCAGTGCCAAGGGGTCCCAGGTGCCGTCGTCGGCGCGGGGTGGGTCGTCGAAGCGATACCACGACGCGCAGAGCGAGGACGTGGCCTGGTAGTCGTCCCACGGCGCGTGCCCGAGAGTGGGCCGGCCCTCGACCTGCTCCCAGAAGTTGAACCACGGGTGGTCCTCCTGGAAGCCCTCGGGCTCGGGGTCGCGGTACGACGGGCACTCGAGCGGTGGCTTCACGCCTTCGGGCGGCTCGACGTCGGTGAAGGTGAAGCCTTCGCGCTCGGCCCCGAACACGGCCAGCGCCTCGAAACCGGCCGACGCGCCGGGATTGCGCAGCGACGCCCGGAGTTGCGACGCCGACCGGCCGCGCCGCAGCACGACAACCTCGATCTCGACCGGGCCGTGCCGCACCTGGCCCGCGAAGACGGCGTTCAGGCTGCGCAGCTGTTGCGCGGGCTCGCCGAGCGCGGCTTGCATCGCCCGCGCCGCCGTGGCGGCGACGATCCCTCCTTGCGGCACGATCGGACAGTTCCACTGCTCGCCGAGATCCGCGACGTAACGGTCGCGGCCTGCAGGCTCGACCGAGGTGCCACGGAGGAAGGCTGACGTGCGCACGGCTAATCATTATCGTCGGTTGCCATGAGCGACGCGATCGATTTGATTCGGCGGTTCTGCGGCGAGTTCGGAAAGGGTGCGAGTGTCGACGAGATCGTCGACTACTTCACCGACGACGCGATCTACCACAACATGCCGGTCGAACCGGCGGTCGGGCCGGAGGCGATCAAAGCCGTGTTCGCGATGTTCACGACCGGCGTCGAACGCATCGAGTTCCGGGTCCTCAACATCGCGGCCCACGGTGAAACCGTGCTGACGGAGCGGGTCGACGTGTTCGTGCTCCCGAACGTCACCATCGAGTTGCCGGTGATGGGGACGTTCGAGGTGCGCGACGGGAAGATCGCGAAGTGGCGCGACTACTTCGACCTCAATCAGTACATGACCCAACTCGCGGGGGCGGCCGGCTGACGCCGACGCGTCACGGCGCCAGCAGAGCGCGGACGGCGTCGATGGTGTCGGCGTCGTCTGCGTCCTTGTCGGGCCGGTACGCGCGGACGCGCGCGAATCGCAGCGCGACGCCCCCCGCGTAACGCGTCGACGCTTGCACGCCGTCGAGCGCGATCTCTACCACCAGCTCGGGACGGACGTAGACGACGTGCTCGTCGCGACGCGACGCGAGCTCCTGAAGCCGCTCGGTCTGCCACGTCAGCACCTCGTCGGTGAGACCCTTGAACGTCTTGCCGACCATCACGAAACCGCCCGTGGCGGGATCGCGAGCGCCGAGGTGGAGGTTCGAGAGCCAACCCCGGCGACGACCATGGCCCCACTCGGCCGCGAGCACCACCAGATCGAGAGTGCGGACCGGCTTGACCTTGCGCCACGACGCGCCCCGCCGACCGGCGTCGTAACGCGAGTCGAGCGCCTTCACCATCCCCCCTTCGTGTCCCGTTGCGAGCGCGTCGGCGAGGAATGCCTCGGCGACGTCCGCGTCGTCGGTCTCGATCGCCGGCACCCGCCATGCGCCGACGAGCGCGGTGAGGATCGCCGCGCGGTCACGGAGCGGGCGGTCGAGCAGGTCTTCGCCGTCGATGTGGAGCACGTCGAAGAAGAATGCGGCGAGCCGGAGCGCGTGGGTCGTCGAGTCGTCGCGTCCGAAGCGACTCATCGTGTCCTGGAAGCGGCGGGGAAGCGCGTCGTCGGCGAGACCGATCGCCTCGCCGTCGAGCACGAAGCTCCGGCTTGCGAAGCCGCGGACGGCCTCGACCATCTCGGGAACGCGCGCGGTCACGTCATTGAGGTTGCGGGTGAACACGCGCACGTCGTCGGCGTGGCGGTGCACCTGGATGCGCGCGCCGTCGAGCTTCCATTCGACCGATGCCGTCCCCGTCGCCTCGAGCGCGTCCGTGACCGTCTCGGCGCCGGCGGCGAGCATCGGCTGCACCGGCCGAAGGACCTCGAGGCGGACCTCGGCGAGGGCGACCGCGCCGCCTTCCAGCGCCCGCCGCGCGGTCTCGCCGAGGTCGCCGGCCAGCATCGCGGCGCGCCGGACCGTGTCGGGCGGAACCTCGGCGGCGCGCGCGACCGCGTCGGCCATCACGCCCGCGAGTGCGCCCTGCCGGAGCTCGCCGGTGAGGAGTCGAACCACGAAGTCGGCTTCGGCCGGCGTCGCGCGCCCGAGGATCTCGCCCAGGATCGCCTGGCGGGCGCCGGTCGACCCCGAGCCCGTCGTCGTCGCGATTCGGTCGAGTGCGTCGTCGAGCTCGGCGACCGTCAGGTCGGCCGCTCCCGGGGCGCGCGGCACGCTCACCTGGTCGCGCACGGTGGAGAGCGTCGACCAGCCGACGCCGATGCGGCCCTGGCGGGGCTCGCCCGTGAGCAGGCAGACGACCGTCGCGACCTCGTCGGGTGCGCATTCGGTCAGCAGCTTCGCCAGCGAATCGATCTTCGCCGTGCGCGAAGGGGTCGCCGTTACCGCCCGCGATGTTTCCACGACGGCGGTAAGGAGCACGCGGCCCAGGGTACGGTCGGCGCCATGGAATATCGACGCCTCGGCCGCAGCGGCCTCCAAGTCAGCGTGTTGTCCTTCGGATCGTGGGTCTCGTTCGGCGACCAACTCGGCGTCGACACCGCGATGGAATGTCTCGACGCCGCCCATCAAGCCGGCGTGAACTTCTTCGACAACGCCGAGTCGTACGCGGGCGGCAAGTCGGAGAGCATCATGGGTCAGGCGATCGGCAAGCTCGGTTGGGCACGCCACAGCTACGTGATCTCCACCAAGGTGTTCTGGGGTCTCTACGACGAGCCCAACATGAAGAACACGTTGAACCGCAAGTACCTGACCCAGGCGATCGACGGTTCGCTCGAACGGCTCGGTCTCGAATTCGTCGACCTGTTGTTCTGCCACCGCGCCGACCCGAAGACGCCGATCGAGGAGACGGTGTGGGCGATGAGCGACATCGTGTCGAGCGGCAAAGCGCTCTACTGGGGCACGTCGGAGTGGACACCCGACGAGATCCGCGCCGCGTGGGAGATCGCCGAACGCCATCACCTCCACAAGCCGGTGATGGAGCAACCCCAGTACAACCTGCTGCACCGCATGCGCGTCGAGTTCGAGTACGCCCGTCTGTACGAGGACATCGGTCTGGGGCTCACGATTTGGAGCCCGCTCGCGTCCGGTGTGCTCACCGGCAAGTACCTCGACGGCATGCCCGACGGCTCGCGTGCGAAGTTGCCGGGCTACGAGTGGTTGCAGGGCATGCTGACCGACCCCAAGACCAACGACAAGGTGCGAAGGTTGAAGGTCGTCGCCGACGATCTGGGTTGCACGCTCGCGCAGCTCTCGCTCGCGTGGTGCACGAAGAACCGGCGCGTGTCGACCGTCATCACCGGAGCGAGCCGAGCGGCGCAGGTACACGAGAACATGGCCGCGCTCGACGTTGCGTCGCGCCTCGACCGCGACGTCATGGCTCGGATCGAAGAGGCGGTGCCGTTCACGGCGTAGCGGTCGCCGCGACCCGATCCACGATCCAGATCTGCGTACGACCGGTCTCGCCCGGAGCCTCGGGCGGACGGTGCTCGACGCGTTCGAGCGTGTAGCCGAGCCGCTTCGGGATCGCGGCGCTGCGCACGTTCGCTTCGTCGCAGACGATGATCATGCGATCGACGTCAACGAGTCGCCGCCCCGCCTCGGTCAGCGCCTGCGCGGCTCTCGTCGCGAGGCCACGGTTGCCGGCGCCGACGTGCAACCAGTACCCGATCTCCAGCGTCCGTGGGCCCCGGCGCGTCATCAAGCCGAACGCGCCGAGGAACGAGTCGTCGCCTCTGGAGAACAACCCGTACTGCCATTCCTCCGCGCGCTCGCGTTGCTGCGGTTGGTTGCGGAGTCGCCCGCGCTGGAACTCCACCTCGGCCGACCGGGCATCTGCCCACGGCATCCACGGTTGGAGGAGGTCGAGGCTCTCGCCGACCGCGCGCGCGATCGCCGCCGCGTCGTCGACGGTCAACCAACGAACGTAGGTGCCGTTCTCGAGATCGATGCGTTCGGGCGGCGAGATGCTCATGCGCCGTCGCGGACGAAGCTGTGCGCGCGCTCGACGCGCGCGATGCGCAGCTCGTAGGCGTCGTACCAGCGCGTGCGCCCTTCGTACTGCGCGAACGCGTGGTCGGCGTCGTGCCTCCATGCCGCGATCGACTCCTCGTCGGTCCAGTACGACACCGTGATCCCGATGTCGCCGTCCGCGGTCTCGACGCCGAGGAATCCGATCTGTCGCGCCGCGAGCAGCATCATCGTCTGCGAGGTCTCTTCGTACTGATCGTCGGGCTGCTCGTTGCGGCGGGTCGAGAAGATCACCGCCCAGTACGGCGGGTCCGGAGTTCGGGCGAGCCCGTCGACAGCGGTCTCTATTGGTCTGGTGGACTCCACGCTCGCCTCCCTTCGCTATGGGTCGACTCCACGCTCTGCTC
>DATCCI010000516.1:0-2631 GCA_036511415.1 Acidimicrobiia bacterium | reverse complement strand
GCGAGACCGGGAACGGTCGAGCTCGGTTCGGGGCAGTAGACGAGCATCCATCGTTCGAGCGTCTCGATGAAATGCCGCGGGTCGAGCGCGAGGAACCGCGCGCGATTGCCCGGGTTCCGGTCGAGCACCTCGGCCCACTCGGGGAGCGCCACGACCGCTTCCATGCCCCCCTGCCATGCGGCGCGGACCGACTCGCCGCAGTAGTGCACGGCGAGCAGGAGAAGACCGTAGGTCCCGCCCGAGATCCACACCATGGCGAGCTTGGCCGTCACGTCGGGATGGCATACGGCTGTGAGGAGCGACACCCGGGAACCGCCGGAGCCGCCCATGACGACCGCGGGCATCATGTCGAGCGAACGCAGCAACCCGGCGAGCTTGTCGGCCTGCATCTGCGATTCCGATGCGCCGGTGAAGCAGACATCCGATGCGCCACAGTTCGGACGATCCCATATGAGCACTCGTTGCCGATGCGCCGCCAACGCCTGGGCCAACTCGCGAATGCCGGGCGCATCTTTGCCGAAGCGGCCTCCCGGCGTGACCACCCAAGGCGGACCGTCGTCGCCGATGATCTCGTAGGTGATCATCGTTCCGTCGATGTCAGCCGTCGGCATGCGGGTGGACTGTACCGGCGACCGTAGGTCTCGGCGAGGTTGTCCGCAGCGACCGGACCGACGAAACTGCCGGCGTGAGCAACGATTCGCCGCCGCTTCTTGCACATTGGATCGACGGTCGATCGCACACCGGATCATCGACGCGTACCGGCGACGTTTTCGACCCGGCGACCGGTCGTGTTACCAAACGCGTTGCGTTCGCGTCGACCGACGACGTCGATGTCGCAGTCGCGGCTGCGAGCGCGGCCTTCCTGCGGTGGCGAACCACGTCGCTGGCAGAGCGCACGAAGGTGCTGTTCGGATTCCGTGAGCTCCTGCACGAGCGATCTGGCGAGCTTGCAGCGATCATCACCGCGGAGCACGGCAAGGTCGCGAGCGACGCACGCGGTGAGGTAGCGCGAGGGCTCGAGGTCGTCGAGTTCGCCTGCGGCGTCCCGCAACTGCTCAAGGGCGGCTTCTCGGAGGGAGTGTCCGCACGGGTCGACGTCTATTCGCTGCGGCAGCCGCTCGGCGTCGTCGCGATCGTCAGCCCGTTCAACTTCCCCGCCATGGTGCCGTGCTGGTTCTTCCCGATCGCCATCGCGACCGGCAACAGCGTCGTGCTCAAGCCGAGCGAGAAGGATCCCTCCGCCGCGAACTGGCTCGCGCAGCTCTGGGCCGAGGCCGGCCTCCCCGCGGGCGTGTTCAACGTCGTGCACGGTGACAAGGCGGCGGTCGACCGGCTGCTCGCGCATCCCGACGTGAAGGCCGTCTCGTTCGTGGGCTCCACCCCGATCGCGCGTTACGTGTACGAGAACGCGACCCGCGCGGGCAAACGGGTCCAGGCGCTCGGCGGCGCGAAGAACCACATGGTCGTCCTCCCCGACGCCGATCTCGATCTCGCCGCCGATGCCGCAGTCAACGCCGGGTTCGGCTCGGCCGGCGAACGATGCATGGCGATCTCGGTCGTGGTGGCCGTCGGCGACGTCGGCGACCGGCTCGTACCGAAGGTGGTCGACCGCATGGGGGAGCTCACGGTCGGCGACGGGGAGAGCGGAGCCGACATGGGACCGCTCGTAACGGACGCGCACCGTGACCGAGTGGTGTCGTACCTCGACGCCGGTGTGAGCGCCGGGGCGAAGCTCGTCGTCGACGGACGCGAGGGTTCCTTCCAGGGTGACGCATCGGGCTTCTGGTTGGGCCCGACGCTCTTCGACCACGTAACGCCCGAGATGGATCTCTACGTCGACGAGATCTTCGGACCGGTGCTGTCGGTCGTGCGTGTCGCCTCGTACGACGACGCGCTCGCGCTGGTGAACAGCAACCCGTACGGAAACGGTACGGCGATATTCACGAACGACGGCGGCGCGGCGCGGCGTTTCCAAAACGAGGTCGAAGTGGGGATGATCGGTATCAACGTTCCTATCCCGGTTCCGGTCGCGTACTACTCGTTCGGCGGGTGGAAGAGCTCGCTCTTCGGCGACACGCACGCGTACGGCGCCGAAGGTGTGCACTTCTTCACCCGCGCCAAGGTGGTGACGAGCCGGTGGCTCGACCCGAGCCACGCCGGCCTGAACCTCGGCTTTCCCCAGAACACCTAGACGAAGGGACCGACATGGCTCTCCCGCTCGACGAGGTCAAGGTGATCGACGCCGACACCCACATGACCGAGCAGCACGATCTCTGGACGAGCCGCGCGCCCGCATCGCTGCAGGGTCGCGTGCCCCAGGTCGTGCGGCTCGACGGCATGGCCTGCTGGTGTGTCGACGGCGCGATTCTGGGGCGCGCGGGCGCGGGCGGTGTCGTCGACAATCACGGCAACAAGGGCCGGTCCTTCGAAGGCCTGTACGAGTGGGAGATCGACCGGGCCCACGTCGCGGCGTACGACCCCGTTGCGCGCGTCGAGCTCATGGACGAGATCGGAGTCTGGGCCCAGGTCGTGTTTCCGGGCGTCGTAGGGCTCGGCGGGCAAGGACTCGCCGGTGTCGTGGAAGACGTCGCGCTGCGGTCGACCTGCCTCGAGATCTTCAACGACGCCAGC
>DATCCI010000515.1:0-6691 GCA_036511415.1 Acidimicrobiia bacterium | reverse complement strand
CCGCGACGATGCGACCGGCCATTGGAATGTTGGTGCCTGCGAGCCCGTCGGGGTAGCCGCGGCCGTCCCAGCGTTCGTGGTGGGCGCGTACGGCGGCCGCGACGGGATCGAGGCCGGGTGAGATCGTGCGCAGGAGGTCGGAACCCACTGTCGGGTGGCGATGCACCTCCGCCCATTCTTCGGGGGCGAGCGGCCCGCGCTTGCTGAGAATCTTCTCGGGCACGGCGAGTTTGCCGAGATCGTGGCGCAACCCGGCCCAGTGGACGACTTCGAGCTCCGTGTCGGTAAGTCCGAGTTCGACACCGATGGCGCGTGCGATCGTACCGACGCGTTGGGAGTGTTCGGCGGTGCCGCGGTGGTAGACGACCATCGCGTTCTCGAACGCGGGCACGAGGTGCGAAAGGCTCGACGTCGACGTCATGAGGAGGGGGTTCGAACGGTGGGCATGGGTTGGGAGTGGTCAGCCCGTTCGGCGACGACGACGCGGTTGCGGCCGTCGGTTTTGGCGGTGAGGAGGGCTCGGTCGGCGAGGGCGACGATGTCGTCGAAGGTATCGCCGTCGGTCGAGGATGCGACGCCGAAGCTGACGGTGAATGCCGGGCCGCGGCCGTTGGTGAGGGTGACGGCGAGTTGTTCGCGGAGTCGTTCGAGGATCCTGGTTGCGGTCTCGGTGGGGCAGTCGGGTAGGACGATGACGAATTCTTCGCCGCCGTAGCGGGCGGTGATGTCGTCGGGTCGGACGGAGTTTCGCATGACTCGGGCGAAGAGGCGGAGTGCTTGGTCGCCTGCTTCGTGGCCGTGGGTGTCGTTGAGGATCTTGAAGTGGTCGAGGTCGCCGTAAGCAAGTGCGTACGGTATTGCGTCTCGTTCAAGTTCGTGTACCCGGTTTTCGAGGCTGCGGCGGTTCCACAGGCCGGTGAGGGGATCGGTACGGGCTTGCGTTTCGGATTTCGCGAAGGCGCGGAGCATGGCGATGCGTTCGGACGCGTAGCGGGTAGTGATCTCCAGGTAGCTGATGTCATTTTCGGTCGGTGGTGTGCCGTCGGGGCCCATGGCGTGGACGACACCGGAACTGCGGCCGGTGATGTTGATCGCGACGCACGCCGCGGACAGTTCACCGGACGGCCGCCCGGCGAGATGCGGGCATGCGTTCAAGTCTTGGCTGGATGGGAACACGAGCGTGTGGCCGCGGCGGGTGGCGGGGCAATCGATCGGTGACACGACGTCACAACCCGACCGTTGGCCGGTTGGGGACGGTTCGGTGGTGTGGAGTGTTTGGTGGAAGTGGGCGCCGCTGGAGTCGGCGACGAGCATTTCCACTTGGAGATGCGGAACCGACGTTCGCAGCGCTTTGGTGACGACGGTGTAGGCGTCGGTTTCGGTATCGGTCATGTCGAGCGCTTCTTGCAGGGTCGCCTCGTAGCTCCGCCGTTTGGTGTTGCTCCGGCTCGCGTATTCGCGCCGACGCAGTTGTTGACCGAGCAGCAACGCCGCTCCAACCGCGAACGCAGCCGCGCAGGCGTCCGCGACGACGACGATGATGCGACCATCGTCGAGATGGAGGACGCTGCGTTGCGCGGCAGCGTGGCTCAGCCCTCGGAGTCGTGCGCCGGCGGCGGCGGTCACCGCTCGCGCTCGGGTGAACGTCGCCTGTTCCGCCGCGAACGTGTTGGCGATGACCGCAAGCGGTCGGCCCGCGACGAGCGTGCCCAACGCGGTCAACGATGTCGTGAACGTGGCGCTGGCGGTGTTGATGGCTCGGGCGTCATCGCGCAGACCCATCGCGTTCAACGTGGTGGTCGCGATCTGGGTTTGCGTGATGGCGGTCTGTACGATCTGCGCTCCGGTCGCGACGTCCGTCGGGTCGAACGTGGTCGCCGTCGCGGACAGCTTCGCGAACTGCGGCTGCAAGAAGAGTTGAAACTCCGCGAACGTGGCCCGCAGATCCAGCACCTGCTGCAATGCGAGATCGTCACGTTCCACTTCGTGAACGTCGCCCCTGCCCGCGAGCATCGGCCCGACACTCAGCACCGCGAGCACCATGATGATCACCAGCGCGGCCGCCCCGTACGACCACACACGCCGACGCGCACGCAAACGTAACAACGGTTCTCGCCTCCGACGCCGCTTCATCGGAGCGCCCGAGTGTGGGTGCGAGCATCTGTCGAGTCCATGGCGCCTTCTCGCATCGACCAGAATCTGCCGCCATCAGTACTGGCGAACTACATATATGTCGACCCCCCAAAGTGGCTGCTACAGCCCCAACCACAGAAAGTCACACACTCACGCCGCGTGACCGCCAACGAGGTCGTTCCGCTCGATTCCGGTACCTGACCGCCGATCCCCGCACTCTGCGGCGTCCCCGAGCGCCGCCGGTATGTCTTCGTTGGGTCTTGTTGCGGAATCGGTCGGGACGTTGTGCCCTGGGTTGGTCCACGTCGAGGGCCGACGATCTTCCGGTGGATGAGATCTCCAGTGCGGGGCTGACCCGGACCGAGTGAGACGGCGAGATCGTCGCGTTGCACGTTGACGCGTTCGACGCCGACCAACGTGCGGGATGGAGCGGGTCGGTGACCGGAGCCGTCCGAGAGGCAGCCAACCTTGTCGCAGCCGGCAACATCTCCCGGGCGCCGTGGCTCCCGGCCGGTGGCGGAAACGTCATCGCCGTCTCCGAAGACCTCCTATGGGGCCAACGCTTCGGACCGCAGACCCAAACGATCGACGATCGTTAGAGCCATCTCGACACATCCCGCCGTTCTCAGGTGCGCGGATGTCCGGCGTGCCTGGGCCGCACGCTCGAACCGGTACGTTCGCTTGACCAAGCGCACTGGCTGTGCGCGTCCTGCGGACGTTGCTGGCGGGTGGAACACGGCATCTTGCGGTCGGTCGATGCCCTGTCGTGTCGCGGCTGCGCCACCCGACCGAAATCAGAATGCATCGAACTGTTGCAGAGCACGTTTCTGCGCTTCGGAGCCGGAGCGGCTACCGACGACGAGTCGGTATAGCGCCCTGTCACGAGGCGAACGCCGCGTTCGTGGCGTTCGGTTCATTTCGAACCCAAAGAAGGCGGGCGGCAAGAAGGAGGACAGGTCAGAGCCGTTTAGTTGTGGCTACGAACCGCGGCATAGGAGGTCAGCTGCTCATCACATCCGACCCCACGTATGGAAGCGTCGGAACCGCCGTGTGGGCAGACACCACGTCGGTCAAGTGTTGAACTCCTCACGACGCGGTAACGGTTTCGCGTACATCTTGTATTCAGGTGGCATCGTCGCGTCCTGACGTGACCGTCGCCGACCGAGGTGACGGCGAGCCCATCGATCCGTCGACCTTCACCCACGCCGTATCAGGGATCGCCGCCGCCGCCGGCCTCGAGGGCGTGCGTCTCCACGACCTGCGTCACGCCGTCGCCACGATCCTCGCCGCGACCGGGAGCTCGCCTGCCATCACGTCGAAGATCCTGGGGGTACGCCTCGGTCGCGTTCACCTTGCAGACGTACACCCACCCCGACGAGGAAGAGCTCGATCGTGCAGCCGCGGCCTTCGAGCGGGCGCTCGGGTCGCGCTGACCGCCGTTTGCAATCCGTATGCAAGAGCAACCGGGTGGAGCCGAGACACGAATCCTGACCAGGCGTCTGGCCTGGTCAGCTGGTACGCCCCCCGGGACTCGAACCCGGAACCTGCAGATTAAGAGTCTGATGCTCTAACCAATTGAGCTAGGGGCGCAAGGCCGCACATCGTAACCCACGAGCCCGTACATTTCGGATGTGGACGTGGCGATCAGCGGTGCGAGGGGTCTGTTGGGTTCGGCGCTCGCGGCATCGCTGCGGGCCGATGGTCATCGCGTCCTGCGATTCGTGCGCGGCGGCGTCACCGGTGTCGACGAGATCGGCTGGGATCCCGACGCGGGTCGCATCGACGCACCCGCGCTCGAAGGGATCGACGCGGTCGTGCACCTCGCCGGCGAGAGCATCGGTGGGCGCAGATGGACGACCGAGCAGAAACGGCGCATCCGTGAGAGCCGCACGAAGGGTACCGCCCTGCTCGCGGCCGCGGTCGCGAGCCGCGAGCGCAAGCCACGCGTCTTCGTCTCTGCCTCGGCGATCGGCTACTACGGCGACCGCGGCGACGAGCTCCTCACCGAGGTCAGCTCGCCCGGCAGAGGGTTCCTCGCCGATGTGTGTCGCGCCTGGGAGGACGAGACCCGCCCGGCAATCGACGCGGGCGTTCGCACGGTCAACGTGCGGACGGGCATCGTGCTCGCGAAGCACGGCGGCGCGTTGAAGCAGATGCTGCTGCCGTTCCGGCTCGGGCTCGGGGGCGCGCAGGGATCGGGCGGGCAGTGGATGAGCTGGATCGCGCTCGACGACGAGATCGGCGCGCTGCGCGGCGCGATCGACGACGACCGCTTGCGCGGTCCTGTCAACCTCACGGCACCGAACCCGGTGACGAACGCCGACTTCGCCCGCGCGCTCGGCCGCGTCCTGCACCGCCCTACGGTGTTGCCCACGCCGATGTTCCCGCTGAAGCTGCGCTACGGAAGTGAGCTCGTCGATTCATTGTTGCTCGCGGGCCAACGGGTGACGCCGGCCCGGCTCGAGACCATCGGCTTCCCGTTCCGGCACCCGGACCTGGAGCCCGCGCTCGACGCGATTCTGCACGGACCCTGAATGCGCTTGTGGATCGACACCGACGCGGGCGACAGCCCTGATGACACCATCGCGCTCTGGTGCGCGGCCCGGGCAACCGACGTCGACGTCGCGGGCGTGAGCACGGTCGACGGCGACGTCGAGCTCCGGGCGGTGTTCGTACGCAATCTCCTCCCAGGCATCGACGTGATCGCCGGTCCGCCGCCTCCCGCCCGCGTCGAGAACGTCGACGTGCTGCTCGGTATCGGGCCGTGGACCCACGTAGCCGATCTCGCCGATGCCGGCGCCCTTCCGCGCCGGGTCGTCTTGATGGGCGGCGCGCTCGCGCCCATCAAGCACCGCGGCGAATTGCTGCGCATCGAGCACAACGTCGGCGCCGATCCGGAGTCGGCGGCGCGGCTGCTCCGCACGACCGGCAATCTCATCGTGCTCCCGCTCGACGCCACCGCGCGGCTGCATGCGCACGCGCACGACGAGGAGGTCCTGACCGAAGCTGTCCCCGGGTTGCGCGAGCAACTCGACCTCTGGCGGCAGGAGAACGGCGACGAGCCCGTCGCCCTCCACGACGTCGCCGCTCTCCTCGTCGCGCTCGGCGACCCCATGGCCCGAATGGAGTCGCGCCGCCTCCAGATCGAACCCGACGGCACGATGGGGGCGTCGGTCGACGGCCCACTTCAATATGTCGTCGCGCACGTGAACAGCGACGAGACGCGCGCCCGGATGCGCGGGCTCGCGTTGGAGGGTGGCTGACGGGGCTCGAACCCGCGACCTTCGGCACCACAAGCCGACGCTCTAACCAGCTGAGCTACAACCACCATGCGTCTCCCGGGCGAAGCGAGCCCCGACCGGGGACCAGCATTGTAGAGGTCCGCAGCTCGACCTTCCGGCGCTGCACTCGGCACCTTCGGAGCCCATAGTCCGATGGCCTGCGGCTCCCTCGGAGGAACCGGGCAGACGGCGTGGTGTACGCGCCCCGGTCCTTTTGGGCTGAGATGCCCCGGACGCGTCCCTTGCAAAGACGGCGCAAACACGGCAAGGCTGCTTTGCACTTCTCGGAACGGCCTCGACCGTGCGGTGAGCGCCGCGAAGGATCCACCGGGAGACGTCACCGCGGCGAGCTGCACGAGCCCGTCGAGCCTGCCGCTGAGGGAGGTCTGCGAGGGTGGCCGAGATCGACGCCAAATTCCGCCTTGTCCGCCGTCGACGGGACCGCGCGACGCGCAGCCGCGCGATCGCCGAGCAGGCTGGGCAAGCACGCCCCCGGCGCGCGGTGACCCGTCGGACCGTGGTCCGAACGGGTGCCATCGCTCTGGCTCTCGTCGGTGTCGCGGCGCTCGTTGCGCACCCGGCCACTCGTACTCGGGCGGAGGCTCACTTCGAGGTCCCGGTCCCGCTCGTCGTGAATGATGCGATTCGGGCGATCCTCGACCAAGCCGACGGGGCCACGGCGATCGCCGACGGCCGACGCGTCACCGTTGCGTCGAGCTCCTCCGACCGCGTCGTCGCGCGGGACCGTGCCCTCGCGCTCGCGCGCGCGGGACTGGACGGGGCGCGTCAACATCTCACCGCGGTGGAAACCCAACGAGCGAATGCTGCGAGACTTGATCGCGTGCAAGCCGCGGCGCAGCTCGCGTCACTCGCGTCTCGCACCGGCCTCACCGACCCGGAGACCGCGTACCGCGAGCGCGTCGCTGACGTCCGGAATCTTCAGGAGCAACAGGCGGTCGCGGCGTCGACGGGGCAGCCGCTCGACGCGATCAACGCTCGACTTGCCGAGAGCCAGCAGGAGGCTTTCGAGCTGCAGCTCCAGGTGACGCGTCATGCCGAGCTGATCCAAACTGAGACGACGGCAAGCCAGCGCGAGCTCGAAGCGACGCGTGTGATCAACGCGACGGCGCCCGCTGTCAGCACCGCCTCGGTCGAGGTTTCCGATCACGCGACGGGTGCGGGGTTGGGAGTCGCCACAGGTGTCGTCGCTCTCGTGATCGCCGGGCTCGCGTTACTCGTCAGCGAGCTACGGCTCGGCCGCGCGGCATCACGAGGCG
>DATCCI010000514.1:0-6220 GCA_036511415.1 Acidimicrobiia bacterium | reverse complement strand
ATCCCGATCTCCCGCCCCAACTTCCTCGAGCTCTGCGAGCGCCTCGTCGCCGAAGACGAGGAAGCGTTCGAGCAGTTGTGGCGCCGGCTCGGGTTGTCTGTCGACTGGACCCTCACCTACACGACGGTGGGGCCCTCGGCGCGCCGCACCAGCCAGCGAGCGTTCCTGCGCAATCTCGCGCGCGGCGAGGCCTACCTCTCCGCCGCGCCCACGCTCTGGGACGTCGATTTCCGCACCGCGGTGGCGCAGGCCGAGCTCGAGGACCGCGAGATGCCCGGCGCGTACCACGCGTTGCGCTTCCACAAGGCCGACGGCTCCGACGACGTGCTCGTCGACACGACCCGGCCCGAGCTGCTCGCCGCGTGTGTCGCGGTTGTCGCCCATCCCGACGACGCCCGGTACCAGCCCTTGTTCGGCACCGAGGTGGTCACGCCCCTTTACCACGTGCGCGTCCCGATCGTCGCGCACCATCTCGCCGATCCCGAGAAGGGCACCGGCATCGCGATGATCTGCACGTTCGGCGACACGACGGACGTTGTCTGGTGGCGCGATCTGCAACTTCCGACCCGGGCCGTCTTGGGTATCGACGGCCGGTTCAAGGTCGAACCGCCGGATTGGCTCGCGCCCGACGGTGTGGCTGCGTACGAGGAGATCGCGGGTCGCAACGTGAAGCAGGCGCAGAAGATCGTCGCTTCGCAGCTGCACGCCTCGGGCGAGCTCGAAGGTGAACCCCGGCCGATCACGCATCCGGTGAAGTTCTTCGAGAAGGGTGAACGGCCGCTCGAGATCGTCACGTCTCGCCAGTGGTACCTGCGCAACGGCGGCCGCGATCTCGAGCTGCGCGCCGAGCTCCTCGCGCTCGGCGCCGAGTTGCATTGGCACCCGCCGGCCATGCGCGTGCGCTACGACACCTGGCTCGACGGCCTGAACTCCGATTGGCTCGTCAGCCGGCAGCGGTATTTCGGCGTGCCGTTCCCGGTCTGGTATCGCGTCGGCGCCGATGGGAACTCGGCAGACCATCATGATCCGTTGCTGCCGCCCGAAGCCGCACTGCCCGTCGATCCGTCGACCGACTGCCCGCCCGGCTTCACGGAGGCGCAGCGCGACCGGCCCGGCGGCTTCACCGCCGATCCCGACGTCATGGATACCTGGGCCACCTCCTCCCTCACGCCCCAGATCGCCACCGGCTGGGTCGATGATCCCGACCTCTTCGAGCGCACGTTCCCGATGGACCTCCGGCCGCAGGGCCCGGAGATCATCCGAACGTGGCTGTTCGACACGATCGTGCGGGCGCGGTTCGAGCACGGTGTGCTGCCGTGGACCGACACCAACATCAACGGGTGGGTGCTCGATCCGGACCGCAAGAAGATGTCGAAGTCGAAGGGCAACGTCGTGACCCCGATGCCGCTCGTCGAGGAGTACGGCGCCGACGCGTTGCGCTACTGGGCGTGCAACGGCCGGCCCGGCGTCGACACGGCGGTCGACTTCGGCATCATGAAGGTCGGCCGCAAGCTCGCGATCAAGGTCTTGAACGCGTCGAAGTTCGTGCTCGGCGTCTCCGGCGACGCGGCCGAGGACGTGAACGAGGTCGCGACCGCGCTCGACCGTTCCCTCCTGGTGGCCCTGGCCGATCTCGTCGACGACGCGACGACCGCGTTCGACGCCTTCGACTACGCGCGATCGCTCGAGCGTACGGAGCGGTTCTTCTGGTCGTTCTGCGATGACTACGTGGAGCTCGTGAAGACGCGTGCATACGGCGGCGAGGGCGACGCGACGGTCCGCTCGTCCGCGGTCACGTTGCGCATCGCGCTCTCCACGCTTCTGCGATTGTTCGCGCCGGTGCTGCCCTACGTCAGCGAAGAGGTTTGGTCGTGGTGGCGAGAGGGCTCCGTCCATCGAGCCGCGTGGCCGGACGCGAGGGGGTTCCGGATCGACGGCGCCGATCCGCTCGTGTATCCGGTCGCAGCCGACGTACTCGCCGAGGTCCGCAAGGCGAAGTCGACGCAGAAGGTGTCGCTCGCCTCGCCCGTCGCGGCGGTCCACGTGACGGACACGCCGGAACGACTCGCCGCGCTCGACGCGGCGCGCCAGGACGTCTGCGACGCGGGCCGGATCGCGAAGCTCGAGGTCGAGGTCGGCCCTGTCTTCTCGGTGCGAGTCGCGCTCGCGGGACCCGACTCGTGAGTGCTCCCGCGAACTTCGACGGGCCCGCCTGGCTGCACTCGCACGTCAACCTGGAGAGCCTCAACGTTCCCGCCGGGAGCCGGCGCGGGCCGCCCACCCTCGAGCGGATCTCCACCCTGATGCAGTACCTCGGCTCGCCCGAGACCGAGTTTCCGGCTGTGCACGTCACCGGCACCAACGGCAAGACCACGACGGTCCGGGTGCTCACCGAGCTGCTCACCGCGCTCGGTCTCAAGGTCGGCGCCTACACGAGCCCGCATCTCGAGCGCGTCAACGAGCGGATGTCGATCGACGGCGAGCCGATCGACGACGACGCGCTCGACGAGATGCTGTACGCCGTCTCGCTGGTGCAGCAGTCGCTCGGGGTCGACCCTTCGTACTTCGACGTCGTCACCGCGGCCGCGTTTCGGTGGTTCGCCGACGAGGCCGTCGACGTCGCGGTCGTCGAGGTCGGCATGGGCGGAACGTGGGATGCGACCAACGTCGTCGACGGGCGGGTCGCGGTCGTCACGAACGTGAGCGTCGATCACGTCGAGTACCTCGGGCCCACCCGCGAGCAGATCGCGCAGGAAAAGGCCGGCATCGTCAAGCCCGGCTCCACCCTCGTGCTCGGCGAGACCGATCCGAGCATCCAAGCCATCTTCGAGGCCCGCGTTTCCGACGCACGCGTCTTTCGCCGAGACGTCGACTTCGGCGTGAGCCGCAGCGTGCTCGCGATCGGCGGCCGCCTCGTCGATCTTCGCAGTCCGGGCGCGGAGTACCCCGACGTCTTCCTGCCGTTGCACGGTGCGCACCAGGCCGACAACGCGGCGATCGCGCTGGCTGCGGCCGAGAGTTTCGTCGGCGCGACGCTCCCGTTCGAGGTCGTCGTCGATGCACTGGCGCGGGTGCAATCGCCGGGCCGGCTCGAGGTCGTCGCGCGCCAGCCGCTCGTGCTCCTCGACGGCGCGCACAACGTCGCCGGCGCGCAGGCGTTGCGCCGCGCGCTCGACGAGGAGTGGAGCATCGGCCCGCGCACCCTCGTCGTCGGCCTGATGCGCGGGAAGGAGCCGCACGAGATGCTGGCCGCGCTCGGTGTCGACGAGCTCGAAGGCACGCTCGTGTGCTGTCCTCCGCCGAGCCCGCGCGCGCTCGAGGCGTCGATCGTCGCCAAGGCCGCGATCGACCTCGGACTTCCCGAAGAGCGGATCGAGGTCGTGGACCGGGTCGAGGATGCGGTGAGCGCGGCCCTGCTCGCGACGCCGCCCGATGGCCAGATCGTGATCACGGGATCGCTGTACGTCGTCGGCGCCGCCCGCTCGGTGCTCGTTTCCTGACGTCGTTTGTCGAACTCGGCACGCCCGGCCGTAGGCTGCAGCGCTCATGACCGACCGGACCCTCGTTCTCTGCAAGCCGGACTGCGTCGAGCGCGGGCTCGTCGGCGAGGTCGTCGCCCGACTGGAGCGCAAGCAGTTGAAGATCGTCGCCCTGGAGCTGCGCCTGCTCGACGAGGCCACGGCCAGGCGCCACTACGCCGAACACGAGGGAAAGCCCTTCTTCGCCGATCTCGTCGCGTTCATCACGCGCTCGCCCCTCGTGGCGATCGCCGCGCAAGGACCGGACGCGTACAAGGTCGTTCGCACGCTGATGGGGAGCACGAATCCGAGAGAGGCCGCTCCCGGAACGATCCGCGGCGATCTCGCGATCGAGCTGACCGAGAACCTGGTGCACGGAAGCGACGGTCCGGAGTCGGCTGCGCGCGAGCTCGCATTGTTCTTCCCCGGCCTTCCGGGGTGACGACTCGAGCCGGGTGGCAATCGAACCGGGAGCCTCGTAGCCTGGGCGCGTCCCGCCGTCGGAAGATGACCCCGGTGAGCGAACCGTTCTACGCTGGATTACTCGGTCGCGACATGGCGGTCGACCTCGGAACCGCGAACACGCTCGTGTACGTGCGCGGACGCGGCGTCGTGCTCGACGAGCCGTCGGTCGTCGCGGTGAACGCGCGCGACGGCCGTCCGCTCGCGGTCGGTACCGAGGCGAAGAAGATGATCGGGCGCACTCCCGACCACATCATCGCGATCCGGCCGTTGAAGGACGGCGTCATCGCCGACTTCGACATCTGCGAGAAGATGTTGCGGTATTTCATCCAGCGCGTGCACCCTCGCAAGTGGGCGAAGCCGCGCATGGTGATCTGTGTGCCGTCCGGGATCACGGGTGTGGAACAGCGCGCGGTGCAGGAGGCCGCGCAGCAGGCCGGGGCCCGCAAGGAGGCATACATCATCGAGGAGCCGATGGCCGCCGCGATCGGTGCCGGCCTCCCGGTGCACGAGCCGGCCGGCAACATGATCGTCGACATCGGTGGTGGAACCACGGAGGTCGCGGTCATCTCGCTGGGCGGCATCGTCGCGAGCGAGTCGATCCGGATCGCCGGGGACGAGCTCGACGAATCGATCGTCGCGTTCGTGAAGAAGGAGTATTCGCTCGCGCTCGGCGAGCGCACGTCCGAGGAGATCAAGATCGCGCTCGGCAGCGCGTACCCGCTCGAGACGGAGCTCTACGCCGAAGTGCGCGGCCGCGATCTCGTCACCGGACTCCCGAAGACGATCGTGGTGTCGACCGAAGAGATCCGCGACGCGATCGAGGAACCGGTCGCCGCGATCGTCGACGCGGTGAAGGTGACCCTCGACAAGACCCCGCCCGAGCTCGCGGCCGACATCATGTCGAACGGCATCGTGGTGACCGGCGGCGGCGCGCTCCTGCACGGCCTGCGCGAGCGGTTGACGGCCGAGACGGGCATGCCGATCGTCATCGCCGACAACCCGCTCCTCTCGGTCGTGCACGGCTCCGGGATATGCCTGGAGAACTTCGACGTCCTGAAGCACGTCCTGAGCTCGCCCGCCCGGCAATAGCCCGGGGTCCGAGAACATGGCCGGTGCTCGACGCGCGAGCCGACGACGATACGTGCTGCTCGTGATCGTCCTCACGTGCCTGACGCTCATCACATTGGATACCCGCAACGGCCGCTCGGGCCCGCTCGGGTTGATGGGCCGGATCGCGCACCGGATCGTCGGGCCCGTCCAAGGAGGCGTCGACGACGCCGCCCGCCCGGTGAGCGACTGGTGGGACGGCATCACCAACTCGGGAAACCTGAAGCGTGACAACCGGCGGCTGCAAGAGCAGATCGCCGCGCTCCGGGGCAAGCAGACCGCCGCCGACGAGGCGATCAAGGAGAACAACGAGCTCAAGAAGTCGCTGGCGCTGCAGAACGCGCTGCTGGTCAAGAACGTGACGGGATTGGTCGTCGGTCGCGACCCGGGCAACTTCGATCCGACGTTCACGATCGACAAGGGATCCGAGACCGGGATCTCCATCGACATGCCGGTCATCGCTCCGGAAGGCATCGTCGGCAAGGTGATCGAGGTGTGGAACGGCGGCGCGAAGATCCAAGTGCTCACCGATCCGAACTTCTCGGTCGGGGTGCAGACGCCGGGTCACGGTGCGTCGCCCGCGACGACGGGCATCGCGTCGGGACAGGTCGATTCGCACGATCTCGCGGTCGAATTCGACGCGGGTACGAAGGTGCTCGCCGGGGATCAGATCGTGACCTCTCCGCAGTCGACGCTGTTCCCGTCGGGTCTCGCGGTGGGCACGATCGCCACCGCGACGAACCAGGCCGGGAATACGGGCGTGAACGCGACGATCGAACCGTACGTTCATCTCGGCGCGCTGCAGCACGTCACCGTGCTGTTGTGGTCGGCGGGCACGGCCGGCCCGGTGCTGCCGACGACAACGACAACCACTACGACGACGACCCCGCCCACCACGACGACGACAACCCGAGTCGGCGGATGACGCGCGCGATGAGTCCGGACGCATGACGCGCATGACGCGCATGACGCGTCTCGGCGCGCTGATCGTCGTCGTCGTCGTGACCCAGGTCGCGGTCTTCCCGCATCTGCGGCTCTTCGGTGTCGTCCCCGATCTCGGTCTGATCGTCGCGCTCGCAGTCGGCTACCAAGAGGGCCCGGAGGCGGGCGCGATCGTCGGCTTCGTCGCC
>DATCCI010000513.1:0-10481 GCA_036511415.1 Acidimicrobiia bacterium | reverse complement strand
AGCACGCTCGCGAGTGGGCCGCGGAGCTCGCGCGAGACCTCGGACAAGAAGTCGTTCTTGGCCCGGTCGAGCGCGCCGAGACGTTCGACCATCTCGTCGCGCAGCTCGAAGGCCAGCGCGTGATCGAGCGCTCGGCCGATCTCGAGCGCGAACCCTTCCGTGAGCGTCACTTCGCTGTCCGACCACGGGCGCGGCGCGCCCTGCTCGCTCGCGACGAGCACACCGGCGACCCGCGTTCCGACGACGAGGGGACAGGTCAGCGAGGCACGCACGCCGAGCGCTTCGAATCCCCTGCGCTGTCCGGCATCGAACCGCGCCTCGTCGAGCGCGTCGTCGACGACGACCGCGCCGCGGTCGTCCGTCACGCCGATCAGGCCGATCAGCGGATCCGGTTCGACGGCCGGTGACACGGTGAGCACCGAGGCGACGTCGTCCGATCGGCGCCACTCGGCCGCGAGCCAACCTTGGTCGGCCTCGCCGTCGCCGTCTCCATGACGCAGACGGATATGGACGCGGTCGACCTCCAGCGCGCCGCCGACGACCTCGACGGCCCGTTGCACGACGTGATCGAGGTCGAGAGAAGCGTGGACGACCTCGGAGAGCTCCCGGCGCACGCGCTGGTCCTTGGTCCGCTCGACCTCGATCGCCCGCAGCCGCGCGAGCTCGCGGACGAGGGCGTTCACTGACTCGCCGACCGAATGGATCTCGGCCGCGGCCCGCTCGAGCTGCACGTGGACGGTGAAGTCGCCGCACGTGACCGCCGCCAACGCGACATCGAGCACCTCGAGCGGCCGCATGACCGCACGCGCGCTCCGACGGCTGAGCAACAGAGCCAGCACGACGAGCGCGATCCCGAGGAACACCAGCTCGATGGCGAATTCCAGCCGCGTCGCGGCGGAGCGCGGAACCAGCACGACGACGAGCGCCGTCGCTGCGAGCGCAAAGAGCGCGATGCCCGCGACCAACTCGAAGCTGCCGGCGAGGGCCGTCTCCAGCCGCGGATGCTCGTACGATCGCAGGAGCGGCGGCGTCTCGTCGTCCGCCCCGGCGGTACGACGGCGCACGCGAACGTCGGGCACGCCCCGAACCATGAGCCGGGTCGCGTCACCGCTCCGTCACAGCCGACGGGTCGGGCTCGTAGCATCGGGCCGTGCGACCTGCCGACCATCTCGCCGACGCCGCTCGTGCGACCAAGGCCCTCCTGCGCTCCGGCGCGCTGCGTCCCGAACGGCCCGATCGCATGTGGCGCATGGCGCGAGCGGTTCGGCACTGGGGCCCGGGACTCGCCACGGCCTTCGCGATGGGCGCGGCCCGCTACGGCGAACGGCCTGCCCTCGTCGACGAGCGCGGGCCGATGAGCTTCGCCGAGCTCGACGCACGCAGCGACGCGATCGCGCGCGGACTCATCGAAACCGGCGTGCACACCGGCGACACGGTCGCCGTCTTGTGCCGCAACCATCGCTACTTCTTCGAGATCACCGGCGCGCTGGCGAAGCTCGGCGCGAACGCGCTGCACCTCAACACGGGGTTCGCGGCACCACAGGTGGGCGAAGTGATGCAACGGGAGCGGGCGATCGTTCTCGTGCACGACGACGAGTTCGCCTCGGTCGCGGCCGGCGCGTCGACCGAGGTGCGCCTGCTCGCGTGGACCGACGAATCGAGCGCCTCGGAACACGCGACCCGGACGCTCGACGACCTGGCGCGGCGCCACGCCGACGGCCCGCCGTTGGAGCGTCCGGTACACGACGGCCGCGTCATCATCTTGACCTCGGGGACGACCGGACCTCCCAAGGGTGCGCTCGTCGCCGGCGCGCCGCATCCGGGCGCGGCGATCGCGTTGCTCGAACGACTCCCCTACCGCGCGCAAGAGAAGATGGTCGTCGCAGCACCGTGCTTCCACGCGTGGGGCTTCGCCAACGCGACCACGAGCCTGTTGCTGGGCGACACGATGGTGCTCGAGCGGCATTTCGATCCGGAACAGTCGCTCGCCCTGATCGCGCGGCATCGAGCGGAGGTCTTCGTGGCGGTGCCGGTGATGCTCTTGCGCATGCTCGAGCTGCCGGCCGAGGTGCGGGCTCGATACGACACGTCGTCTTTGCGGTTCGTGCCGCTCTCGGGATCGGCGTTGCCCGGCGACCTCGCGACCCGCTTCATGGACGCCTTCGGCGACGTGATCTACAACTTGTACGGCTCGACCGAGGTCGGATCGGTGTCGGTCGCGACGCCCGCCGACCTACGTGCAGCTCCGACGACCGCCGGGCTCCCACCGCGCGGCACGCTGGTTCGACTACTGGACGACCACGACCACGACGTTCCGGCCGGTGCGAGGGGACGCATCTTCGTGCGGGGCCCGCTGACGTTCTCGGGCTACACCGACGGCGGGTCGAAGCTGGTCGTCGACGGGTTCATGCACACCGGCGACACCGGACATGTCGACCGCGAAGGTCGCTTGTTCGTCGACGGCCGCGACGACGAGATGATCGTCTCGGGCGGCGAGAACGTCTTCCCGAGCGAAGTCGAGAACGTGCTCACCCGCCACCCGGGCGTCGTCGAAGCGGCAGTCGTCGGCATTCCCGATCCGGAGTTCGGCTCGCGCCTGAAAGCGTTCGTCGTGGCTCGGCCCGATGCCGCACTCGACGCCGAAGCCGTGCGCGCATACATACGTGAGAATCTCGCCCGGTTCAAGGTGCCGCGTGAGGTCGAGTTCGTCGATGAACTCCCCCGCAATGGTACGGGCAAGGTCTTGCGCAGCGAACTCGAGCGACGATGAGCGCCATCCGGCGCCGAGGTCACGCCTCGTTCATCTTGATGACGCTGAACATCGCGCCCTGAGGGTCGGCGAGCACCGCGAAACGTCCCGGTTCGATGTCCATCGGCTCGGCGATCACCGCACCACCGAGCGACTTCGCCTCGGCGACGGTTGCGTCGGTGTCGGCCGTCGAGAAATAGATGCCCCACAGCGGGGGAATGCCGGGCATCGGCGGATTCATCGCGCCGGCGATGCTGTTGCCGTCGAGCTTGAATTCCGTGTACGGCATCCCCTCGCCGTGCGTCTCGGAGCTCCAGCCGAGCAGCTTGTCGTAGAAGGCCGCGGCCTTGGGCACGTCGGGAGTGATCAGCTCGCTCCACGAGAATGCGCCCGGCTCGTTGACGAGCGTCGCGCCGATGTGGTTCTTCGCCTGCCACAGCTCGAGGATCGCGCCGGTCGGGTCCTGGATCACGGCCATGCGGCCCGCGTCGAGGACATCGAACGGCGGCGCGACGACCGTTCCGCCGGCGGCGGCAACGCGGCCCGCGGTCGCCTCGACGTCGTCGACGCTCACGTACGAGTTCCAGTGCGGGGGCACCCCGGCCGCGGCCTGGTCACCGAGCGGCGCGATCGCGCCGACGTCCAAACCCTTCAGCGTCGCGATCGAGTAGAAGACCTTGTTTGCTTCGTCGATCGGTTGGTCGTTGAAGATCCAGCCGAACAGCGCTCCGTAGAACTGCTTCGCCGCCACCTGATCGGTCGTTTGCAGGTCGACCCAGTTCGGCGTTCCCGACACGTAACTCTTGCGCTCCGGCATCGCAGACTCCTCGTCCGTCGCTTTCGGCCGTTTCGCAATCTAGACCTATGAGCCGGCTACGCCGTAGGCGGCTTCAGCGCCGAAGGCGGATCGCCGACTCCTCCCCGACCGTGACCCGGGAAACCGAACCGGCCGCCGAAGGACCCGCCGAACGGACCCTTGGGAAAGCCGTTGTTCACCGCGTCGGTGATCGAGGTCTTGAGCCCGGACTTGAGCTTGTCGCCTTGGGTCTGGTCGAGGTGTCCGGCTTTCACCGCCGCGTCGACCTTTCCCGACGCGTCGGCGATCAGCGCACCGATCACCTTGTTCAGGTCGCGGTTCTTGGTCTTCGCGATCTGCGCGATCGTCTGACCTTTGGCGAGGTCGGTCTTCAACTCGTCGGTCGAGATGCCGAGCGCCTTCGCGGCCGGGTCGAGTGCAATGGCACCGAGGCGCCCCAAGCCGCCGCGCAGACCCGGGAGACCGCCGAGCCCGGGCCCGGGCCGCGGACCGGTCGGGAACTTCCCCCACGGCTTGTTGACGATGTCGCCGATGCGATCGCTGTCGGCGGCCGTCATCGCACTGATCACCGACTTGATGTCGACCTTTTGTTGCGTGGCGATATCGGCGATCGTCGTCTTTCCGTCACTCAGCTTGTCGGTCAATTGCTGGGTCGTGAGTTTCAGGGCCTTGGCCGCGGCGTCCAGCAAGGCCGAGTCGCCGCGCAGCCCCGGCGCCTTGGTTCCGCCAGAAGCCGCAGTGGAAACCGCGGCATTCGGAAAGGGCTGGGCTCCCGAGAGTCCCGGCACACCGATCAGGGCGCCACCCACGCCCCCGGCCGCCACCGCGGTCACGACGGCGATGCCCGTCACCACCCGACTTCGCATCATGCTGGAGCTCCTCCGACTCGTCCTGGACCGATTGTCGTGCATAACCCTGGGATCGGCCTGGGAGCAGGAGAAACCGGGCCGGAACGCCCCTCAGGGCGCGCACAGCGATCGCACAAGAATGGGTGACACCATAGGAGGGTGGCCGACACCCGAGTCCTCGTCGTCGACGACGAGGCGAACATCACCGACCTCGTCGCGACCGCCCTGCGCTACGAAGGCTTCGACGTCGAGGTCGCGAGCACCGGTTCCGACGCCCTGAAGGCCGCGGCGGCGTTCCGCCCGGATCTCATGGTCCTCGACATCATGCTTCCCGACCGGGACGGCTTCGCGGTCGTGCAGCGCCTGCGGGCCGACGGGCATCACGTGCCGGTCGTGTTCCTCACCGCACGCGATTCGACCGAGGAGAAGGTGAAGGGTCTGACCGTCGGCGGCGACGACTACGTCACGAAGCCCTTCAGCCTCGAGGAGCTCGTCGCCCGGGTCCGCGCGGTCTTGCGGAGAACCGGCGCCGCGAACGGCGACGGAACGGCGCGCCTCGTGTTCGCCGACCTCGAGCTCGACGACGACACCCACGAGGTGTGGCGGGGACGGACCCGCATCGAGCTCACGCCGACGGAGTACAAGCTCCTGCGCTACCTGATGCTCAATGCGCGCCGCGCCCTGTCGAAGGCGCAGATCCTCGACCACGTCTGGGAGTACGACTTCGACGGCGACGCCAACGTCGTCGAGACCTACATCAGCTATCTCCGCAAGAAGATCGACAAGCTCGGACCCCCGCTGATCCATACCATTCGGGGTGTTGGCTACACGTTGCGGACCCCTCCCGAGAGCTGAGCAGTCATGACGCTGCGCGTGCGGCTGCTGCTCGGCCTCGTCGTGCTCAGCGCGATCGGACTGGCGGTCGCCGGCGGCGTCACTTATCGCGAGACGCGCGCCGACCTCTTGAGCCGCGTCAACCGGCAGCTGGCCTCGACCTCGCAATCGCCGAGCCTCTTCTTCCCCGGATTCGAGCACCGCGAGACCGACAACCTCTCGAACGCGCTCCTGCCACCGGGCACCTGGGCCCAGGTGCGCGGTGCGGCCACAGGCCAGATCCTCGGGACGACCACGGTGGTCATCGCGGAGAAGACCCCCGTCTTACCGGCAGTCGTCAGACCGGGCACAACCTTCACCGTCGATTCGCCGCACTACCGAGTCCGAGTCGCCCAACCGCGGGTCTTCACAGTCATCAATGCCTCGGCACCCCCACCCGGCGTACAGGTACAAGCGTTCTTGATCGTGGCCATCCCACTCGCCGATGTCGACCACACCATGCATCACCTGCTCTTCGTCGAGTTCGTCGTCGCCCTCGGCGTGCTGCTCGCGCTGGCCCTGATCGCATGGTGGGTCGTGAAGCTCGGGCTGCGACCGCTGGCACACATGCAGCAGACGGCCGGCGCGATCGCCGCCGGTGATCTGTCGCAGCGCGTCGACATCGTCGACGAGCACACCGAGGTCGGGCGGCTCGGCATCGCGCTGAACGAGATGATGCAGCAGATCGAGACAGCCTTCGCCGCGCGCGCGGCGTCGGAAGGGCGCCTGCGGCGTTTCGTCGGTGACGCGTCGCACGAGTTGAGAACGCCGCTCACATCGATCCGTGGCTACGCCGAGCTCTTCCGGCGCGGGGCCGCCGACCGTCCCGAAGACCTCGCGAAGGCGATGCGCCGGATCGAGGAGGAGGCGGATCGCATGGGTTCGCTGGTCGACGACATGCTGCTGCTGGCGCGCCTCGACCAGGGACGGCCGCTCGAGCGGCGGCCGGTCGACCTCACGCGCATCACCCGCGACGCGGTCGACGACGCGCGCGCGGTCGCGCCGAACCGGCCGATCGATTACTCACCCAACGGCGCGATCTTCGTTCCCGGCGACGAAGCGCGGCTGCGCCAGGTGCTTGCAAACCTCCTGCAGAACGCGAACCGCCACACGCCGCCCGACACGCCGGTGCACGTACAGGTCGTCAACGGCGACGACGAGGCCGTGATCGAGGTCGCCGACGAGGGCCCGGGGATGCCGAGCGATGCCGCGAGCCGAGTGTTCGAGAGGTTCTGGCGCTCCGACCCGTCACGCGCCCGCGCGAGCGGCGGCGCCGGGCTCGGCCTCGCGATCGTGGCCGCGATCGCAGACGCGCACGGCGGCCGCGCCGAGGTGCAGAGCGAGGCCGGCCGGGGCTCGACGTTCCGCGTCCATTTGCCGCTCACGGTGCCGATCACGCCCGAGGCGGACACCGCCGACGGGTACGAAGCCGACACCCAAGTGGAAGCAGCGACGATCCCCGTCGCCGACCTCGAAGAATCCTGACCCGCTCACAGGCGGACGACGAGCTTTCCGAGGTGCTCGCCCGAGAACAGGCGCACGAGCGCCTCCGGGGCGCGATCGAGCCCGTCGAGCTCGTGCAACCGGTGCTTGATTCGCCCCGCGGCGAGCCATTCGGCGAGCTGTTCGGCGGCCGCGCCGTAGTGGTCCCAGTAGTCGAGCGTGTTGAACCCTTCCATCCGCGCCCGCCTCCCCATCAAGTACCGGACGTTGTGCAGCGCGGGAGCCGGCCCGTCGAGGTTGTACGAGGAAATGTCGCCGCACAACACGACCCGAGCGCGCAGGGCGAGGCGACGGAGCACGGTGTCGAGCAGCTCGCCGCCGACGTTGTCGAAGAAGACGTCGACGCCCTTGGGCGTGAGCTCCTTGAGTCGCAACGCGACATCCTCGCGCTTGTAGTCGATGCTCGCGTCGAAGCCGAGATCGTCGGTGATCCACGCGCACTTCTCGGGCGATCCCGCGATACCGATCACAAAGGCGCCCTGCATCTTCGCGATCTGCCCGGCGATGGATCCCACGCTGCTCGCGGCGGCCGAGACGCAGAACGTCTCGTTCGGTTGGGGTTTGGCCACCTCGAGCACGCCGACGTAGGCCGTGATGCCCACGTGGCCGAGTGCGCCGAACACGTCCAACAAGTCGACGCCTTCGGGCACCATCGTGATCGGTGGGAACGGGTTCGCCTGCACGACGCAGTACTGCTGCCAGCCCGTCAGATGCATGAACGCGCGCCCGAGCGGGTACTCGACGGGATTGTTCGTCTCGATCACGACGCCGACGCCGTTCGATCGGACCACTTCGCCGATCCCGACGCCGGCCATGTAGTTGCCGCGCTCGTCGAGCCAACCGCGGATCGTCGGATCGATGCCGAGATAGCGGACCGCGAGAAGCGCCTCGCCCTCGCCGAGTTGCGGCACCGGAGCTTCCGTCGCGTCGAAGCACGACTCGGTGACCATCCCGACGGGGCGCTTCGCGAGCACGACCTGTCGGTTCACCAACGTATTCGCGCGTGACGCGGGCACGGCGCAGAAGGTAGTAGGAGCACGTAGCCTCACGCCCGTGCTGCCCCTCGACGTCGCCGATCTGACCGCCGCGTGGTTCGGCTCGGTGCTCCAACGCGACGTCACCGGCATCGCGCTGCTCGACCGGAGCTCCGGAACCACGGGCCGCGTCCACGTCGCGTTGAGCGGGGACCCGACCGTTCCGCCGACCGTGTTCGTGAAGCTGGCGCCGTTCGACGAACGCCAGCGCCAGTTCGTCACCTCGGTCGGGATGGGCGTGGCCGAAGCCCGCTTCTACCGCGACCTCGCGCCGGAGATCCCGGTGCGAATCCCGGGTGTCTGGTTCGCCGACACCGACGGCGACGGCTACGTGATGGTGCTCGAAGACCTCGTCGCCGGCGGGTGCCGGTTCCCGCACCCCTCCGACGACGACATCGGCCGGCGCGCACGCGGCATCGTCGAGCAGATGGCGGCGCTGCATTCCCGATTCTGGGAGTCGCCGCGTTTCGACGACGACGGCGACCTCGCCTGGCTCGCGCCGAAGGGCACGGGATCCGCGGGTGGCGGCGCGACGTTCGTGCAGATGGCGGTCGACGCGGTGGGCGACCGCCTGCCGCCGGCGTTCCATCGCCTCGCCGACATCTACCTCGCGCGCAACGACGACATCGTGCGGTTGTGGAACTCCGGTCCCCGCACGCTCGTGCACGGTGATCCGCATCTCGGCAACCTCTTCGTCGACACCGTCGCGGACGACCGCACCGGGTTCCTCGACTGGGCGATGATCGGCCGCTCGCCCGGCCTGCGTGACGTCGCGTACGTCATGTGCAACTCGATCCCGGCCGAGGTCCGCGTCGCCGAAGAGCGCGCGCTCGTCGACCGCTATTGCGCGTTGCTCGCCGTTGCCGGAGTGGACCTCGACCCCGAGGTCGCGTGGGAGCAGTACCGGCTCTTCGCCGTCTACTCGTGGGTGTCGGCGACGTCGACCGCCGGCATGGGGTCGAAATGGCAGCCGCTGCACATCGGCTTGGGCGGCACGAGACGGGCGACCGCCGCGTGCGAGCAACTCGGTTGCGTCGACCTGCTGGAGCGGCTGCTCGCGTGAACAATGCGGACGAACCAGTCGCCGTGCGGTCCCGTACCCTCGTGCCATATGGTGAGCGCAGGCACACTCGAAAGGGGCCACCAATGTCGCTGTACGACGTTCCGATCAATTCGCTCGACGGCACGGCCGGCGTGCTCGCCGACCAGAAGGGCAAGGTCACGCTGCTCGTGAACGTCGCGTCGTTCTGCGGACTGACCCCGCAGTACGAAGGACTCGAGAAGCTCTACGAGCGCTACGGCCCGCAGGGCTTCTCGGTCGTCGGCGTCCCGTGCAACCAGTTCGGCGCGCAGGAGCCCGGCACAGCCGACGAGATCAAGACGTTCTGCAGCACCAAGTACAACGTGACGTTCCCGCTCGCCGAGAAGATCGACGTGAACGGCGACGGACGGCACCCGCTCTACCAACAGCTCACACCCAAAGCCGACGGAGAGGGCCACACCGGCGACATCCGGTGGAACTTCGAGAAGTTCCTGGTTTCGCGTGACGGCGAGGTGCTCGAACGCTTCTCGCCCATGGTCGAACCGGAGAACGCCGACGTGGTCGGTGCCATCGAGAAGGCGCTCGCGAACTAGTCCGATCCGGTTCCGTCCCGTCTCACATGATCCTCGACGATTTCCGGCTCGACGGTCGCGTCGCGATCGTTACGGGCGCGGGCAGGGGAATCGGCGCGGGCTGCGCGCGGGCGCTGGCCGAAGCCGGCGCCGACGTGGTGTGCGCGGCGCGCACCCAATCCGACATCGACGCGATCGCCGCCCAGGTACGCGCGACCGGTCGGCGCGCGATCGCGGTGCCGACCGACGTCACCGTCACGGAGCAGCTCGAGCACCTCGTCAACCGCGCGGTCGGCGAGCTCGGACGGATCGACGTACTGGTGAACAACGCGGGCGGGTGGTTGCCGCGTCCGCTCCTCGCAACCAGTGAGAGGTCGTTCGAGGCCGCGCTGCGCTTCAACGTCACCTCCGCGTTCCTGCTCACCAAACTCGTGCTCCCGCACATGGTCGATGCGGGCGCGGGCGCGATCATCAACATCTCGTCACGCGCCGCGAGCATGGTGCAACCCTGCTTCACGGCGTACGCGACGGCGAAGGCCGCGCTGTCGATGATGACGCGTGCGATGGCACCGGAGCTCGCACCGAAGGTTCGCGTCAACGCCATCGAGGTCGGCGGCATCGAGACCGACGCGCTCGCGCACGTGCTCTCCGACGACTCGGTGCGCGCCCGGCTCGAACAGAACACGCCGATGCAACGGGTCGGGCTCCCGAGCGACATCGCCGCCGCCGTCGTCTACCTCGCGTCTCCGGCGTCGTCGTTCGTGACCGGGAAGATCTTCGAGGTCGACGGCGGTGTCGAGGCTCCCGCGTTCACGATCCCGTTCGATCGCCTCTGATCCTCAGCGACTGCTCTTCAGCGAGACGAGGCACGGCCGGCGAGGAGCGGCAGGTCGAGGTACGTCTTGATGCCGGGCTCGGCCCGGCACACGTACGGGATCGCGTTCACGCAGTGCATCGCCGGCGCGATGAGCCCGATCTCCGGGTGCTCGCCGACGACGGGCGGATGCAGTCCGTGAAAGGTGCACGACACCGGCGGCTCGGCG
>DATCCI010000512.1:0-3794 GCA_036511415.1 Acidimicrobiia bacterium | reverse complement strand
CGCCGAACATGACGGGTCGCGACGACACGACCATCCGCCGCCCGGCATCGACGCCCGCGGTGGGGACCGAGCTACTGACCTCGTCGGAGTCGATGGCTACCCGATCCACAGCGCCCACAGGGTACGTCTGATCCGAGTGATCACGACGGGCCGCATCCGTTCGGGTCGAACTCGCCCGTCACGCGGTACACCGACGCGGTACCGGCCCGGACGACCAGAGTTGCCGCGGCTGTGTCGGAGCGGGTCCAGCTCGCTTCGGCCGGCTCCCCCGCCTTGTTGTTGTTCGCGCTGATCACGACGAAGTCGTAACGGCCCTTCGTCAGGAGCCGCCGCCACTCGGGGCAGCTCTTCACGTTCGAGAACTCGCCGTGCGGCCCGCGGTGTCCGATGTACTGCACCTCGTTCGAGAGGTCGGCCCCGACGAGCGGATAGGAGATCCCGAGCCCGGCGAGCGCGATCCGCGCGTGCGACACGTTACGGACCCACCCGTACAACGCCGCGAGCTCGGCGCGAGGCGCGCTCGCGTACGGCAGGTCATGGTTCACGTTGGCGTAGCGGTGGGTGAGATACGACCGCTGGACCGCCCACCCTGCCGTCGCCGCACCGAGCGCGAGCACGCACGCGAGTGACGCGAGCAAGCGACGCGAGCCTTTCGCCCAGACGAGCGCCAGCCCGACGACGATCACGAACGCCACCAGCTCGAGAGCAAGCGCGACCGCGAACAGGCTGACGCGCGACCTCAGTGAGTACACGAGGTCGTTCACGAGGGCGATCGCGAGCAACGCCGGGAACACTCGTCGTCGGACGACAGGCGACCTCGGCAAGACGCGCGGCAACAACAGCAGCCCGAGCGCCAGGGCGGGAAACGCGAACCGGAGGTCGTTCGCGAACAAGAGGGGACGACCCTTCGGCCCGCCGGCTCCGAAGGGGGTCACGAGGTATCCGAGAAACGACGCGATCCCGACCGCCCCGAGCATGCGCAACATGCGATCTCCGCGCACGAGCGCCAACACCCAACCGGCCGCCGCGAAACCGACGATCACGGGCCACGCCCAACCGAAGGAGTCGTGCATCCCGGGCAGGAACCACGAACGCCACACGTGCACGTCCGCCAGGTAGTGCGCCACCGTGTACGAACGGTACGGCTGCGTCAGGCGCGGCGTCGGGAACGACAAGGGTCCGATGCCGAGGTGCAACGCCGGAACCGGATTCCCGGTGGCAACGAGGTCGCGCAGGTACCAGTAGCTGCCGGTGACGACCAGCCACGGCACCCACACACGTGTGGTCTTGAGCCGGTTGCCGCGCGTCACGCTCGCGATCACCCCGACGGTGAGCGCGACGACGGGGACGACCATCGTGAGCTTGGTGGCGAGCGCCATGCCGCACGCGACCGCCGCCAGAGCTGTCGGCGCTCGTTCCCCGCTGCCATGCAGGAGAAGCGCGATACTCGTCAAGAACAGAGCGATGGCGGCGAGGTCGTTCGTCGCGCGCCCGCCGTCGAACACCACGAACAGCGGAGACGACAGCAAGACCCCGACACCCGCGAGCGTCGCGAGACGCACACGGTGTCGCGGGTGAGCGCTCCAGGCCGCGAGCAGCGCGAGACCCAGCCAGCCGAGGTTCACGACCGGCGAGAGGAGATCGCGTCGGAGCGCGACCATGCCGACGGCGTGAATGAGCTCTGCATTCGCAGGAAAGGCCGAATTGATGTCGGTGAACGTGTAGTAGAGCGAGCTGGTACGGCCCGTCTGGAAGAAGTGTGCCGCGAACGGAAGGTGGTAATTGAGCGAGTCGTAGCCCAGGACACCGGTGCGGAACGCGCCCACCGTTTGCGCGAGCCAGGGGATCGCGACCACGAGCGTCGCGCCGAGAACGATCGCGAGCTTCGAGCGCGCGCGCAGCCCCTGATCCTCCACCGGGAAGTTCCGGCCCGACCGCACACCGTCCCGCACACCGTCCCGCACACTGTTCCGCACGCCGCGGCGCCGAACGGAAACCGCCGCCCCCGTAACGAGTAGCGATCCCAACGCGGCTGCGACCATTGGTCCGCGCCGGAACTGCCCGACGGTCCCGAGCAGCTGCGCGATGGCTTCGAACAGCGCGACGCCGACCACGGCGTCTGCAAGCCACGCCTGCGGCCCCGACCAAGCCGGAACGAGAACGGCGCGCATGCGCCGCGCGACGAGCCACAGCGGGCCGGCGATTGCGACGAGCACCACGAGCCCGAGGAGGTAGCTCTCGCCGCTCACACTGCCGCCGTCAGCTTCCCGCTACCGGTTTTCGTGTCACCAGTCTCGCGGTCGACGATCGGTTCCGTCGCGCCTCGATTGCATCCGCCGTTCTTCGCGCCGACGCGCCTGCGCGACCACGAACCAGAGCACCGCGGCGACGACTCCTGCCGCGAGGAGCGCCTGCAGCGGATCCTTCTGGGCGTCGATGTGCACGAAAAAGCCCAGAATGGCAAGGGACCAGGTCACGCCACGGCATCCCTTCTCGAGGCCCGAGGATACCGCCGCGTCGAACAACACCGCGTCGAACAACACCGCGTCGAGCAACCCCGCGAGCCGTTCACGCTCGCGGGTCCACTCGGCGCGCGACCCGACCGAAACGACTCGCGAGCCCGGCCGGCAGGTGGGGACGGATCCGACGCCAGCCCCAGTGCGCGCCGTCGAGGGTGCGCCGCCGCAACATCCCGTTCTTCGCGAAGAACCGCCGGTTGCGCGCGTCCTCCCGGTCGCGAGCGGTGAAGTAGCGATCCATCCAACCGGCCGCGGCGCGGGCGATCTCTCGATTACGCGCGAACCGCGCCGGATCGCATGTCGAGACGAACGGGACCTCACCGTTGCCCGTCCACTTGTCGAGAAAGCGCCGGCGGTTCCTCGCCCAGAGCTCAGGCCAGTTGTCGAGGCGCGACGCGGAGCCCTTCCCGACGTGCTGCACGAGCACGCGCTGGTCGTAGACGATGTCGAGATCGTTCGACCAGACCTTGAAACACAGATCGACGTCCTCGCCGCTCGCGACCTCGTACTCCTCTTCCCATGCGCCGAGCTCGCGGATGCGGTCGGCGGGCGCCACGTACACGATCGCCGCCGGCGGCGCGGAGAAGGGCGGAAGCACCTCGACTGCATTTCCCGGAGCGGCCCGCACGTTCACGAGGTTCCGCGCGTTCGTAACGGCAGGGACGACGATCGCAGCGTTCGGATGCGAACGGGCGGTCTCGACGAGACGCCGGGCCCAGAGCGGAGGGAGCTCGGTGTCGTTGTTGCAGAACGCGACGTACCGGCCCCGCGACTGTGCGAGACCCTGGTTCATCCCCCGCGCGAAGCCGAGGTTGGTCGGGTTCAAGACCACACGATCGGCGGCGGCCCGCGCGTAGTTGGCCGCCTCCCACGCCGAACCGTTGTCGACGATGACGAGCTCGTACGGCACATCGGTGTTGCGACGTACCGAGTCGACGAACATCTGGGAGTAGACGAGGTTGTCCCAGGCGAGCACGACCACCGAGACCTCGGGCTCCGCAGGAACCGGGCACCGCGGCGGCGGAGCCGAAACCGAACCTGCGCACACCCCGTCGAGCACCTCCGCGAACTGGTCCGTGCGTCGCTCCCAGTCGAAGTCGCGGTCGACCAAGTCGAGCCCGTTGGCCGACAGCCGAGCCGCGAACTGGCCGTCGTCGAGCAGGCGGCTCACCGCGGCGGCCATCGCCGGCGCGTCTCGCGGCGGCACGACGAGCGCGGTCTCGCCGTCGATCGCGTACTCACGGCATCCGCCGTTGTCGGTCGTGACGAGCGGCG